>NC_018013.1:3082500-3382500 GCF_000265385.1 Aequorivita sublithincola DSM 14238 | reverse complement strand
GGCTCCCTATTTGGGAGCCTCTTATTAATTAAAATAAAAGTAATACTTATTCTTTTAAAACTTTCGAAACCTTTGAAAATCCTTCATCAGTTAATACGCTAACGAAATAAAGTCCTTTTGGTCCATTGATATTAAGTGAAACCTCATTACCTTTCTGCAAATACTTTGCCCCAAAATCTTGCCCTGTAATACTCTTCACTGTTATTGAAATACCTGAATAGGTTTTATCAAAAAGAATATTAATTTCCCCCGAAGTTGGATTAGGAACAATACTATAGAAATTCTTCTCATTATTATTTTCATCAATAACTGAATTTTGATTAGAAGATTTTTTCTTCTTGAAATTACCTATCGTATATCTCTCGCCTCCAACATTATTTTGTCTTGCATCAGTTTGAATTATATCATAAGTAATGCTCTTCCCTTCTGGCAATTCTTGATTAGGTATAATATAAAACTTTAAACTATATGTCTCAAAAGCTTTAGCTAGAATATTATCTATACGAGCTTCTGGATATATTATTTGATAGGTTTGCTTATCTACTCGTTTTATACCTTCCAACTTGCTTTTTTCTAATAATCTCTCTAATTTTTTGTCAGCCTTAATATAAAACTTTCCAATATCTTTAAAAGCAACTCCAGTATTATTTTCCGTCAGATTTAAATTCAAGTTTATACTTTGGTTCTTTTTATCTACATTTCTAATAAAAACCCAAGGAGCATTAGAATCAAATTGATTTAAATCATAGACACTTACATTTTTCCAAGAGATATTATTATTATTAATAGTATTGGTATTTACAGAATTTCCTTCTGTTCCAATGGGATCAGAAGCTGATTCAATTCTACTAAGTAAACAGAAATGGTGAACATCATTTATATAATCCGCAGGATTTGGAGGATACCATGGTATTTTAACAATTACTTCTTCTTGAATGGACATGGGAATTGAAGTAGAGCCAATATAATCTCCATGTAAAACACTATTGCTACCCACGAATTCATAATAATTGTTCCAGTGCAACGGCCAAGAAAGTCCTGTTGATGCCTTACTGAAATATAGCTTCACACTTGCGTCATCTATTTTAGAACAATCTTTATTATTAATCCGAATGTAAACCCAATTAGGACTTGAAGTCTTATATTCTGGATTTTCATTGGTCAAACCACCATCATCGTCATTACGCACCCAAATATCAGGACTTGCCCACATAATTCCAGACGAAGGTTCTACGCCATTGTCAGTAGGAGTATCTCTTGTATAAATATCTGAAGTACTTACGGCTAAAACAGCTTGATATGCATTTAAACGTCCATAGCCCAATTCTTTAGAGTGCCCTTGTTTGGAAGGATTCCAATTGTAATTATAGCTGCCCACTTTATCTGCTGTGCATTTTAACGTATATTCAATTTCTTCATTTGTTAATGTCGCATCTACTGAAAGCATTAATGCCACAGTTGCAGATACAATTGGCGAAGAAAATGAAGTTCCATCACTATAGCCATAGGTATTCCCGATTTGAGTACTCAAAATGCTAACCCCAGGTGCTGCCAGATCTAAATCAGTTCCTGAATTAGAAAAGCCCGCTTTTATATCGGTTTGGGTAGTGGCCCCAACAGAAAATACATAGGAATTGGACGAGGGATAACCAATGCTGGTACTGCTTCCATTTCCTGATGAACATACAATAAAAACACCACTAATATACGCAGCCTGCAGTGCAGCATCAATTGCTGAGGATGGCGCAACAGTTAAACTAAGTTGAATTATTTTTGCGCCATTGTCCATTGCGTAAAGAATAGCATCGTCCATTGCAGCTGAGTTGGGACCGTAATCTCCAACACCAACAATCATTAATCCTGCGCCTGGACTATTATTTCCTCCTGCAATACCAGAAATTCCAATACCATTATTTGTTTTAGCGCCTATTATGCCAGCAACGTGAGTTCCGTGAAAATAAGGTCCACGGGAATCGTTATTGGAATTTCCAAAATCCCATCCTTTCCAATCATCAATATATCCATTTCCATCATCATCCACTCCATTTCCTGTAGCTGGATTATTCGGGTTAGTCCAACTATCTTCTCCAGTATTTAAATGGATATTTTGGTAGGAATCTGTTCCAAATCCTAAATCTTGATGGGTCCAATCTGATCCAGAATCTAAAATAGCCACCACAACACTACTATTTCCAGTTGTTATATCCCAAGCATTGGAAATATCTATATCAGCATCGCTGGCTTGTTCCAGATACCATTGTGCAGTATATTGTGTATCATTCGGTATTAATATATATTTTCCAATAGTATTTGCAAATACATCCTTTACAATCGGGTTTTTGAGCAATTGCCGATATATATCTATTAAATTTTGCTTTTGGACGGGACGAAAGTCATAAAACCCGAGCTTATTACTTCTAACTAGTTTCATGCCATAGGCTTTTTCCAATTGTTTAATTTTTTCCTGGGATGGAGAGCTTTTAAATTGAATAGTTAATTCGTCGCTTAGATTAAATAAATTACCTGTCTTTTGGTCTATTAATTTCCAATCCAAATCAACTTTTGTGAAAATCTGTTGATTAATTGTCATTTTTTCTTGTGAGTAAATAGTCGCTCCTGTTATCAAGAAAATGGTCAGTAGAAAAATTGTAAGCTTTTTCATGAGAATAAATTTATTTTATCCCTACTCTATAAACTGGCTTTTCGGGTTCCTCCATCAAAATAAGTATAAAAATTCTGCAGAAATTTTATCTAAGTTACGAAGAATGTGGGATTTATCGTACAGGTAAATCCCCCTATTTTTTCGGGGAAAAGTTGAATTGTTCAAAATAAAATCATTTTTCAATACTAATTTCAGCTCTCAGCAGTAGTAGTTTCTTACGAAAGTTCCAATCCCTTTGCCTAACAATTATCTATTAAATTAAACCGCAAACAGAGATCGTCGTTTGCAATTTGGAGTATATATATAATCTTAAACCTTAAAATTGATCATTCCCGCATTTTAAAAGTGCTCTCAAATTCATTAATATTCTGCTATTAGTTATATTGGTGAGGTTGAAGTTAAGAATATAAATAAGCAGAGAATATAATAATCTAAAATTCTTCAGAGAAATTCACTTGCTTTCGCAGTGTTTTATTTGAATGGTTTAAAATGATATTAAATAAAAATGGTGAGAAAATTTTTGTTAGCTCGTATCATTCACGAATTAATCTAAAACCATTTTTACAGTTAAAGTTTCTTTAATTAGAAAGAAATATCGATTCAAAGTCCAGAAAAGATAAAATAAGTTCGTAAATTCAATCAACAAAATTATTAACCTAAAAAAATATAAGTTATGAGTGCATTTTCAGATAAAATGAAAGGCAATTGGAATATTGCTAAAGGAAAAATAAAACAACAATGGGGCGATCTTACCGATGATGATTTGGATTACGCCGAAGGTAAAGAAGACGAATTAAAAGGTAGAATTCAAAAAAGAACAGGAGAGACTAAGGAAAATGTCAATAAGTTCTTTGATGATATGAAGTTTGATTAAGACTTAGTCGCTAATTATTAATATATATATCCCGCAAATTGCGGGATTTTTATTTAAGTGGTAATACTGTGTTTTTACGGATTGTAATTTTTTAAAGATTAAATTGGCTGAAAATCAGCTGCCTTTGAGTTAATACAAAAAGAGCTTTAAAATAAGAATTGAGCATTCTAATTTTAATCAATCCTCCAACTCACCTATATCATCCTTATCTATTTTCCCTTTCCGTTTATCTTTTCTGTATTCCTTCTCCTGGTTTGCATTGTTTTTATCTGGATCTATAGGTCGTTGATCTGGCCGGGTATTGTCTTCTTTATCTTCCATATTAAAAGTTTTTGAAAAAATGTTCAAATTATAAATTTTATAATAATAATTCATAATAAAATTCAACTCGAGTAGGCTAAAGAATCTAAACAAATTTAAAACTCTTTTTCTTATTAAAGGACTGCTAATTTAATAAGAACTTTCCAATAATTAGCGAATTTCATAGTGCAGCAAAATCATAAGAAATAAAATAGCGAAAAATAATACTAATCCTATAACAAAAATAAAAATTAAAAATTTTGGACTATTCAAAATTGAAAATTTCGCTTTTTTATCAGGCATATCGTAATCAGTTTTAACCCCAAAATAGCGTTACCCTGAATTAATTTTCTGCAAATTTATTGCAGGTTAGAATATGTTAATGACTCAATCAAATATATTTTTGATAGTATACAAATGAAAGGTCTTCTTTTTTCAACTTACTACAACAGAAAAATATAGTATAGCCAAATTTTCAAAAAGGTTTTTTAAAATTACAATTCCCATAAAAAAATTATTCACTTCATTTTTGTTGAAATCGATTAGAATATTAATGCAATCAAATACATTTTAGTCTTATAACACTTTAATTTATAAATTTACTTCTAGGAAAATTTATTTGTAGAATATATGTCATTCGTTTCCCAAATTTTTATTGCTGGAATTTTTGCCACTATTGTTATGACTTTTTTCAGTTATGTCCTGTCGTTCTTCTTAAAAAGTAATTTTAAAGAACCTCAGATTATAAATCTTATAATCTTTAAAACCCTTAAAAATCAATCTTATGTAAAAAGGCATGATATTTATGGCTGGATCATTCATTTCGCTGTTGGCATTTTGTTTGTAGCGGTTTTTAAAATAATCAGAATTTATTTTCTTGTCGATCTAACATATTTCACTGGCTTCATATATGGGTTTTTTGGCGGTATATTAGGAGTAATAATATACGCGCTAGCATTTGCAGTACACCCAAATCCTCCCGTAAATAATAGGATTTTGTTTTATTGTCAATTGGTAGTTGGACACATTATTTTCGGTTTGGTCATGTTGTTTTTCCTAAGACATCTGTGATTAAAAAATTATTGGAAAGATTGCCAAACTAAAATTTGAATTACAATTATCCTGACACAGGAACTTCACAAGAACTTCATTATTTCCAAGGAAGCTATAATATAAACATCAAATTCGTACTCTAAAGAATGCAGCCAAAATTGGAATTAAATATTTAATATCTATTTATTTTAAAATACCTTTATCACCCGCTAATTTTTGCTGTATCAACCCCTTTAATTAGCAACCACAAACATAATGTTAGTTCCCCAATAAATATTGGAATTGCCAAATAAACAAAGTATGGATTTTCAAATCCTTTTGAAAGAAACATTACAAAACTATTTATAAGATAACACAGCCCCGTAATAACGTAAAGCATGCCGAGGAATTTAGGTAGCATTTCAGATTTAAATAATACATAACCAATAATTATACAATAAAAACCAAAAAACACCAAGCCAAGACCATATCCTTGAGCTTGGATATTAAGGGACAATAATGAAAGTGATGCTAATTGTTCTGGCTGAAATGAATTGAGATAAACATCGTTACTTAAAATTAATAATGGCGAAATTTGATTTAAAAGATTGACTGCGATAATTGCCGTCTGGATAATGACAAATGCTAATGCAAGCTGAACCAAAAGTTTGTTCACTCTTTTGAACAAAAAGTACATAATTAAAACGCTTGGCAGACCAATCACAAAATTAATAATGTCCGCCACAAATCCCCAACGATATAGCATTTCGTAGGTTTGGATGTTGTTGGCCGTAGTCATAGCATCGTTCGCAACCCTTAATGTTTGTCGGACAAAAACTTCGGAAAATAAACCTGTAGCTATCACAATTAGATAACAAAGTCCGGCAATACGAGCTAAATTTTTATCAGTTATCATTTTTTAATTAATATTTATAATTTATAACGCAATAGTTCCAAGCAGCAAAAGGCTCAGCAATCTCAAAAAGAATTTAAATACAAAATGATCTAATTCCTTGAAACTTTTCATTCTCAGATTTTACCTTCCTCATCCATTCTCATTCCAAAAGACTGACGAATTATTCAGATTTTTGTTACATTTTTAATAAATACACAGTTTTCCTTCCGATTTGAAAGTATTAGAAACGGATGTAATTTTTCGAAAATTTAAATTATATTGTACTAATTCTTTAATTAAAAAGTAGCAAGCATCAATCAAATTATTGAAAACAACAAACTTCTATTTTTTAAAATAATTATATATGCAACGGTCCACAAAGCAAAGGATATCATTATAAAAAGGACTGTAGAGGGTTAAAAATTGATTCCTTGACCATTGGTAAAGCAAAGGATAAGGGTAGATCCATTTGTAGATGGGAGGATTAGTATTTACAAACACACATTGCTACAAAATCGCAAAAGTTTGTTAAGCACCTAGTAATTCAATATTTAAATGAGAATCACAAAAAAAATAGGGCTGTTCAAACAGCCCTATTACTATCATAAATATCCTATTTTATTTATTCTTTTATAAATTTTTCAGTTTTGATAACCTGATCATTTTCAAATATCTTCATAAAATAAATTCCACTTTTTAAATCGGATACATCAATCGAAAAGTCATTACTTTTTGGAATTAATACATCACGAATTTTTAATCCTGAGTAATCGTATATTTCCATATTTTGGTTATTATCAGGTACCTTTTCATATGTAACATTTATAAAATCATTTACTGGATTTGGATGAATAATAATTTTCTGATTTCCTCCACATCCAGACATTAAAGTTTCAGTATGTTCTAAGGCGCAGAAATTACCATTTCCGTCCTCTAAGGTGATTTTTAAAGTAATTGTCCATGGCCCAATGTCCCCATCAGTTAAGTCAGCAAAATGGGATGGCCCACCGTATTCATATCTGTCAATATTGTTATTTTGATTAACCAAATGCCATTCGTAAGCATTAGCACCAGTTATTATTGTCCATCCTGGATCTAGAATATAGTCATTTGTACTAACAATCAGTAAAACGTCACAATTACCATTACCGGCCACATCACTAAAATTAAATAACGTACCACAATCGCTTCCTATACAATTAACAGATACGGTAAAGCATTCTGTTGTAGAACAACAACCTCTATTCGTTTTGCCAATAGTGGTTAAAATTACAGTGTACGTTCCATTATTATTATAATTGTGGGAAACCGTCTGGCCTGTCCCAGAAGTGCCATCACCAAAATTCCAATAATATCCTATAATATTTGTATAAGTACCACCCGTCGAGGTAGCGGTAAATTGATAGCTATCACAATCTATTTGATTGGTTGAATGTCCAGAAGTTAAAGTGCACGGTCTAATGTCATCTTTAGCTTGAGACCATGCGAAACAAGTAAAGAACAGAAATAAATAGATAATTTTTTTCATAGCATTGAGATTTAAGTTAAACTAATTTTTCTTAAATATAATAAATTATTTATTAAATATTTAACTATTTTTAAAAGAATATTAAAATATAGTTCCCAATAAACGAAATATTATAACTTTAATCGTGCTTATATTATAAATTATTATAAATTATTATAAATTTTCAATTCATTAAGTACGGAAATATTTATATAATAAATAGCAGAGAACATACATATTTACAAACTGTTTTTGGAGCTTGATATTCATGTTGTCAGCCGTTAGCATTGATTTTATTAATTTATTAGGAGGTTTCAAAACCTTGTCAAGAATATTCTGTCAAGAGTAAATAATAATTTTGGAATAAAAAATTCCTCATATCGTCTAAAAATTAAATCTACAGTTACACTATATTCTAAACACTATATGTAAATCGAACATGACTTGTATCTGTTTTAAAGAATGAAGGTGTCCAAGCTTTACCCTATTCCTTCCTCCATTGCTATCTACTTAGACATGGTGTCCAAGTTTATGTCCAAGCTTAGCATCATTATTATCATTTTGACTATCTACTTGTACACTATGTCCAAGCTAATGACCAAGCTAAAGACAATGATAATAACATACCCCAAAATTTAAGCACCCAAATAACCAAACTTAGTGACCAAGTAAACGGTCCCCTCAAACAAAACACAACACCGTCACAACACCGTTAAAAGGACAGTTTAATAATGTTCTGAAACAAAGTTATTTTAGGAGGATTATAATTGTTAATTGGTTGTCAAATTTTTAATGAAATAAAATTATTTGTGAGAAATCGTAATAGGGTGAAAGACGATATTAATTATTCTAAATTGTTGAATCTATCTCTTAACTTTTTCAATTTTTTAATCAAGCTGTCAAAAGATTCGGTTTTTCCATAAAACATACTTTCCTTCATAGCCAAATAATCTTTTTTATACTCTGCAATAATTTCAGGTGGAGGGATGAAATCAAGAGTCTTATAATCGTGCTTACTATAATCTACCCACGAAACTCTAGTTAATTTACTGCGGTGTGCTATTATTGTTCTATATAATTCTTTGCTTTCAATAGCTTTTTCCAAAAAATCGGTGTCCATAAGTCTGGAGAGATCATACAAGTGTCTTGTCATTCGCTCACTTTTTATTTCTTTGTCTTTTGGTTTTTGAAACTCCTCGTGCAATAGAAACATTTTTTCAATTAAAGTTCTAGTTGGTGTAACAGTAGGTATTAGAACGGGTTTAGCTATGAATTTTTGATCTGGATAAACTTCGCTTATTACAGAGGACAGTTCTCTATTTTCAAAGGGTTCTATAAGTGATCTTGAACTAATTTCTATAAGTATTCTTGGTTGTAGATACTCTTGTTTTTCTACCAAGGAATTATATCTCAGTTCTAAAGCCAATGGGTCGGTATCAGATTCTTCAAATTCTGTTACGCTTAATTCAAATTCTTTTACTCCATTTTTTAGAAGAGCTTCTTTAAGTAGCTTAGGGAGCTTTTCATCCACATACTTGCACGAAGCCTTTCTAAGATTTTTAATTTGAGTTCTATTTAAGTCACCTTCAAAAGCAAAGAAAGATCGGTCTATGGCTAAATCTATATCCTCTGAAAACCTTTCTATTATTCCCCATGCCTTACTCAAGGAAGTTCCCCCTTTAAAAACCAAATGGGGTGCTATTTCTGTTGAAAATATAGCCTGCAATGCTATCATGACCCATAAATCCTTTTCCACAGCTACAGGTAGTAACCCAGTTTTAGAACTAACTTGATTTATTATAATTCTTCTATCCTCTTCTGTTAATTTAAACCATTCCTCCATATTTTAAAGTGCAATTAATTCTTTAATTATTTTGGCTATCCACTGGGGGGCAAGTTTAATGTCGTGTGTTATAATATCTTTATCTTCGGTTTGTAATATTTGTTTTATTCTTTCTTTAATTTTTGAATTAACATTCTTTTCCTCCAATTCCTTAAGGGCTTGAATAATCAGTATAATACTATTACTTTTTACAGAAAGCAACTTTGGAGAAGCTTTTTTAAACTTGATGCTCCCATTATTTACATTTATTGACCTTGCTGAACCATCCGTCAAATACACAATGTTCATCGGTACCTGTGTAGATAGTCCCAATTTGTTAAGTGCCTGAATCCCTGTAGGTATTATCCTAGCCTTATCTCTTTTAGCAATAGCTTTAGCAATTTGCTCGGTACTTGGATATAAAATACCAAATGAAGGATGTTCTTTTGGATATAGATAAACTCCATGTGCTATTCGCAAAAGAAAGGTGTCATTTTCTAATCTGTTTAAGGCTTTTCTTATAGCAGTTGATGATCCAAGTTTTGAAAAATCACTTGGGAAAAATATTTTACCCCTCTTATAATTAGTGATAGCCTTTTTTACTCTATTCTCAATAGATACAGCCATTTTCTTGTTTAAATTCTGTCACAAATATAGTAAATAATTGTGACAAATAAGATGGTAATAAAGTATGTAGATATAGAAGGAAAATAGGAGTTAACTCCATAACACAGAAAAGAGGGCAACTGCCCTCTTTTCTGTGTTATGGATGACACTATACTACATACCTTTTACTAAGGTGTTTTTTACTTTTATTAGAAGTTTGTTTTATTAAACACCTTAGTAAAAGGTATGTAGGCGAAGTTAGGTTTTTTTTCTGACAAAGTCAAGATAAAAGGGGCCGGCATTATAAATATTATTAATCAAGTCTGTATGGCGCCAGCGGAAATATTTGCAAAAATTCTTAATAAGGATCCTACCAAAAGCACCAATATCGGTTACTACTTAATGGAGAGGATAATCGATGTTGCAAACTTATATCTTCTAAAAATTAAATCAATTAGGAAGTTACATTTTGAAGATTCATTTTCCGATATCGTTGAAATGGGATTAAAGTTATCCCTCTGTACTTGGGGCTTCTCAATTCACCCCAATCCACTGGAGGTCATTCTCCTTCTAAAAAATCTGCAGGAGAAAAAGATTTGGTAATAGGCAGGGGGCATGATGAGTTGGCCGTTTTTGAGGCATTGATTTATAAGAGCAAGTCAACACTTCAAGATCATATGACCAAAATATTCAATTATACGCATAGAAGGGAACGCTTTTACATTATGGTCTATGATGATCATCCTGACTTCAGTGGTTTTGATAAAAGATGGCAAAAATACTGGCATAACGAAATTCCAAGTTTAAACTATCCAAAAGACTTTAATTTTACCTCCTCTGAAACCAAAGATGTTTCCATAGAATTGGATTTGCTGTCTACCTCCATCAGAGCTGGTATATCTAAGCATGGCAATTCAACAACAATTTATCATATCTATGTAGGATTAAATTATGAGGTTTAAAAACAAGGCGGTAATGTTTGTTAATGTTAGTTTTTACAAACATTAAATTATATTTTAATCAATAATGTTGGTATATGCTAACCTTGTATTATATGTAATAATTCTTTATCTTTGTTTGTAAATACCAACATTAAACATAACTTTACTTTATTATGATGGCAGATACCAACGTTAAATGGATTGCAATGACGGATGATGGAATTATCAAACAAATAGGGAATTTTATCAAGAAAACGAGAATAGCAAAAAATAAAACACAAGCCCAAATTGCTGAAGCAGCGGGTATAAATAGATGGACTGTGAGTAAAATGGAAAATGGAGAGTCCATCACTTTATCCCTATTGATTCAAATTTTAAGGGCGTTGGACGCACTATATGTGCTTGACAATTTTACAATAAGTAAACAAATAAGTCCGCTACAGGCAGTGAAATTGCAGAAAAATGAAAGACAGAGAGCCAGTGGTGTTACCATTAAAAATAAAAGCAAACTTCCAAACCATAAAAGTGATTGGTAATGATTGATACGGCCACAATTAAAATATGGGGTGAAACTGTTGGAGCGGTACTGTGGCTTGAAAATGAACAAGTAGCTACTTTTGAATATGCGCCAAGTTTTGTAAAAAATGGATATCAACTAGCTCCTCTTAAAATGCCACTACAGGAAGGAACGATATATAGCTTTCCAGAGTTAAGACCAAGAAATATCAATTCAGAGAATACATTCAATGGGCTGCCAGGTCTCTTGGCCGATGTATTGCCAGATCGTTACGGAAATCAACTTATCAATAATTGGTTGGCACAACAGGGTCGTGCAGAAAACAGCATGAATCCCATAGAAAAATTATGCTTTATCGGTACTAGAGGTATGGGAGCGCTTGAATTTGAACCCGCAACCAATTCCAACAAAGGGGTGTTTGACATAGAGGTTGATGGTCTAGTAGCCATAGCCGCAGAAATGCTTAATAAAAGGAGTAAATTTGAGGTTAATCTAAATGCCAATGAGCTAAAGGCAATGAAAGATATCCTAGCCATTGGTACCTCTGCCGGTGGAGCAAGGGCGAAGGCTATCATAGCCTACAATGAAATAACGGGAGAAGTAAAATCCGGACAAGCAACAGCCCCTAATGGTTTTAAACACTATCTTCTCAAATTGGATGGGGTAGATGATGTACAATTTGGAACAACAAAAGGATATGGTCGTATAGAAATGGCATATTATAAAATGGCCACAGATTCTGGAATAGATATGATGCCATCGAGACTATTGGAAGAAAACGGTCGTGCACATTTTATGACGGAGCGCTTCGATCGGGAAGTTGACGCTGTCAAGCACCACATCCAAACCCTCTGTGGGATACAGCATTATGATTATAACCAAGTGGGAGCCTATAGCTATGAACAATTGTTTCAAACCATGCGCCTCTTAAGATTGCCCTATCCACAGGCAGAACAGATCTTCAGAAGAATGGTTTTTAATGTAATAGCGCGTAACTGTGACGACCATACAAAAAATTTCGCCTTTCGTTTAAAACAAGGAAGCGAATGGGAAATAACCCCTGCTTACGATATGTGCTATGCATACAGACCTGGCAGCGATTGGGTAAGCAAGCACGCATTAACCGTTAACGGAAAACGGGAAAACATTACCATTGCAGATTTATTGACCGTAGCAAAATCAATGAATATCAAAAAGCCCACGCAAATAATAAAGGAAATTAATGGTGTCATACAGCAATGGATGGTTTATGCAGAAAAATACGGGGTAGAAAATGCATTGAAAAAAAAGATTGCCTCAAACCTTATTGATTTAAAGTAATTGTTTTTGTTTGGCTTTTTCGCTGCCTAAATTAACTCTTCCCTTTACGGAATCCCGTAAAACAAATCAAAAACCCATACATACCTTTATCCCCTAATCTTAAAAATTTAAATTATGGGAACTACAGTTGGAGACGTAATAATCTCGTATGATATTAATAGATATCATACCGATGTAAAAAACGCAATGATCAATCTTGGATATAGAACGCAATGGAATTATCCAGAAAAGCCTTCTTATCAATTACCTAATACAACTTTATTAAACACTAACAAATCCTCTGACCAAGCGATGGCAGACCTAAATAATATATTCGCAAAAGTGTTCAACAGCATATTATGGCTTGAAATTATTAATTCAAGTTTATTAATATATGATACAATAATAATTTAGTTTCTCCACGATAATATTCTGTTTTAAAAATTTAAATCATGAAAAATCTCAAAAATTTACTTTTTGTAGGCGGTCTATTTTTAAATATAGGTAGCTTGTATATGGAGAATATTAATCAGGATTTTTATACATAATAAAGCTATGCAGATCGTTTGACAATTCAGGTCGTTTCAAACAAACCTCGGTTATCCAAATTTTTAAATCATCGAAATTTTTATCTTCCGGAAGAATTAACGTATTCATTCCTTTTTTGAAAAACTCAATAACATCGAAAGATTCATTTTTATTTATAGTCTCCAATATTGTGATTAAAGGTTTTCTTTCATTAAATAATGAAGCATTTACATATAGCCCTAAAAGTTCTATTGAATTTAAAAAATCATTTGAATACCAAAATGAAAACATAAGGCATCTATATAAAAAAGGAAGCTCTGGAACTTCAACTGTATTATTTCTATTAATCAAACTATGATGTTCACTCAAAACTTCAACGGCTTCATCAAATTGTTTAGACAAAACTAAATGATAACCGTAGTCTAATAAAGCGCTTTCTAACTTTCTTTCTAGTCCAAATTGTTTTGCTAAAGACACATTTATTTGAAACATCTCAGCAGCCGATATATAATCTTTTGCATTTGAATAAGTTGTTCCATAACTAATGTATAGATGATATAATCCTTCAAAACCATTTAATCCATTTTTTTCTATTGCCTTCTTATAATAATCAATACCTATGTCAAAAGATTCAAAAGCTTTTTTATATTGACAATCTTCACTAAAGGCATCCCCTTGGGAATGCCATATCTGTGCGGCAACATAATTATCTAAATTTTTAAAATCCATAGAGTCTATTAAGCTATTAATTTTTTTAATTGCCTTTTTTTGCTTTCCTTCATTTAAAAATATTCTCGATATACTTAATTGACTTTGAATAGAAATTGATTTAATTTGAGATAGTGACAATTTATCATATATTTTTTTTGCCTGTTCCAAGTAATTATTTTGCCCTTCTATCTCTGATAAATAAGTAAGAATACTTGCTTTCTCAAAAAGGAAATGTGAGTATATTTCAGAATTCGGGTTTAACTCTATTCCCTTATTATAAATTTCTAAAGCTTTTTTATATTGTTTCTGCATTCGATAAACCCTACCAAGAACATAGAAAAGAAAATCCCAACTAATATTTGGATTCTTAGAAATAAGGTCATTCACATATTTTGTCACCAAATTAAAATAGCCGCTCCCCATCAAGTTTGAAATAAAAACCTGGCATTCCTCTTTGGCACTTTCTTCTTCACCGATTTTGAGGGCCAAATTTATTAACCCAATCTTTTCAATGATTCTTGGTTCTTTTATATTTTGTAAATACTTAATAAGTAAATTTAAATTTAAGTTTAAGTTTTTCCCTATCTCATTTCTAAACTTTTGGATGTTTAACTTGATAAATTCTGGAATTATGAAATGGTCATTTCCGAATTTCTCTATCAAAAATTTTTGTTGAAGTGACTTTATAGAGGAGGTATACGAAACATCAATTAAATGATCTCCTAACAAATATCTAAAAGGTATATCTAGCATTAAAATGTAAGACAATAGTTTTTTTTCTTCTATATTTAATTCCGAGATGATTCTCTTATTTATATAATCTTCATAATCATTTTCACCTCCACAATTTAATGAACCTATAAGTTCACTAATGGGCTGATAAGAACTCAAAGAAGCTAATAACTTTACAAGGTAAGGATGACCTCCTGTTAAAGTATATAAAGAATTAAAATCATTATCATTTATTTCTTCCAAACCATATAATTCACACAATTGTGCAAATGATTCAACAGACATCCCTTTTAATTGGATTTTATAGGGATGATTAGTCCAAGATATAATATCAAATTCTTCAGTAGTGGTTATTATAATTTTTGAATTATTTAAGCTTGCATTTAAAATTTGTGAATACAAAAAAAGCTCATGGCTAGAATTATTAAGAGCATCAAAAATGACACAGATAGGATACTTATTGAGTAGATATATTAAACTATTATTAATTACAACTTCGTTGCTTTCTGATAAACATTTTTTAAGGGAATTATCTTTAAACTTTTGAATTAAAAAATCAGATAGTGTAACTAAAAATGATTCCTTATTTTTTACGATATCACATTTAACCCAAAAAATTTGATGATTTTTGATTGTATTGACGAAGCTTGAAACCAGATTAGATTTTCCAATACCTGACAAGCCTTGAACAATAATTGTGTTGAATTTTTTAAAATTATTTTTGAGCTTCTTTAATTCATCTTTTCTACCAATAAAATTTGTGATTGCAGGTTGACCAAAAAACTCATTTATTTCTGAAATCGTCTGTCTATTTTTATTTGTATTAAATAGTTCAAATAAATTATCTTGCTTACTTTCAACTTTTTTTATTGCCTTTAAGGTTTCATCTATCTTAAAAGATATTTCATTAAATTTATCAATTACAGAATGAATATGATTTGGATTTATATGAATCTTTTTTTCCGAAAATTTATATAGATGAAGCTGTTTAATTTCCTTAAGTTTTGAAGTAGTATAAACATCTATATTATTGGTCTCAATATGATGCTTATGACACAGTAAGACTAAATTGTCGAATAATCTTCTTTCTTCATTTGTCTGCTCTATATTAAATCTTTCCCCTCCAGGTTCAGCAGCTTCAATATGACAACATTCACTAACTAATTCTCCAGCATCATTAAATATAACTTCAACACAGTTTTCAAATGCACATTGATTTCCAGATTTAGCCAAAAGCAATCTTATGGTCGCTGTTTTAGGGGTTAACCTTTTTGGAATTTCTTTAGTTGTATTCGACAATTTTTTCACTTATTTGGTTTAGAATAACATATTTTAAGACAACTCTATTTCATACTTCGATTCAATAAATTGATTTAACCATTCTTGATTATCTTCTTTTATAATTAAATCAATTTCGTCTTCATTAAAATCATAAAAACCAAAATTTTTGATGTATGTTCTACTTAAAGAATAATAGCCTGATCCATATGGTTTGCTAGTTTGTGTTACATAAAACCAGAATATTCTAGAGCTCATGATTTTTTTCATAAACTCTAAATCTTTTTGATTCTGGGCAACTAATGCTAAGCCATTATAAAAAAGCAAATTTTCGTCATTATTTATTAAGTAATTCGGAATATTTGAAGTGATATGAGGAAAGAAAAGTTTATTCTTCATTTTTTCTAAAGACTGGTTACGACCGAATGCATACCACTTTTCATAATTTCCATTTCCTTTATCTCTAGTTGCCAAAATAGTTTTTTTTGATTTTAAATATTTATAAGCCATCGGGAAATTAATTCTAAATGATTTCTCATCTATTATTTCGACGTTTGTCATTGTACGCTTATATGGCAAAATAATTTTTTGTTTAATCTTTTCAGTAATACCTGCCTTCTTTAACTTGTTTGGATTTATGATATCTGTACAAATACCTTTTTCTATTGCATAAACTGTGTCATTATTTAAATAGTAATAATCTTCATCTTCTGATATTGGTGAAAATATATATATATTATTTTTCAAAGTGGCTATGCCATTTCTTGTTCTAAATTTTTCGCCCAAAGGTGTTCCTATTGATTCAATTTTATTAATCACATCAGTATTTTGTAAATTCCAACCATTGAAACTATCTAACTTTGAATATAGAATCCTATTTAAAGTTATTGTTTGATCAGTTTGCAGTTTTTGTGGATTCAATTTCAAAAATTCAATGTAATCCTGCTTAGCGTTAGATATAAAACAAAGACAGGTATATGTAGATTTTGAGCTAAAAACTTGCTCACTACCAAAATCCAAAATTGTAATTTGTTGTTTCCTGTTTTTAAAATATTCTCTCAAAGCTCTTCCATTTACACTTTTGAAGAAAGTATTCATAGTTATATAGCCTAATCTACCTTTATTATGAAGTATGGATAAACCAATTTCAAAAAAAGGTATATATAAATCTGGATGACCAGTTGAACAAACCGACCAATTTTTTAAAAGCAATTTAGAATCTTCATCAATATTTCGAGAACACACGTATGGTGGGTTACCAATAACCGCTTTAAATCCATTAAAATCTATAATATGTTCAGCCCAATCAAAATTTAATGCGTTACCTGTGAATAGGTTAAAATTGATATTCACGTTATCTTCACCTTTAGATAATGAAAAAAGAATTAAGACCAATTTTGATCTTAAAGTAGAATACTTTTGAATATCCAGTCCAAACAAATTTTCTTCAAAAATGAGCTTAAATGGCTTATTTGTTTTTTTATGTAACCAATCTGCTGCGGTCAACAAAAAAGAGGCACATCCACAAGCAGGATCACAAACATTTATATTATATAAATCATCTAGATTTTGAAATAAATTGTTAACTATATAATTTCTTATATGTTCCGGGGTATAAATTGCTCCTGTAACAATTTTATCCAAGGGAGAAATGACGAACTCAAAAATCTGTATAAGATTTTCAAAATCAGATATTTTATGGACTACCATAAATTTTTCAAGTTCTTTAAAGTCCGAGGAGTCTACCCTAATTAAATATTCCTTTATAAATTCATTTTTTGTATCTTCAAGATTGTTTGAATAAATGAAATTGGAAACCACTAACCTATCAATATTATTAGGATCAGTATAATGAGTTTCTAAATATTTAAAAATAGCTTTATTCATTTTATAAAAGTTAAGCTCTCAAATATTTTTTAAAATTGTTATATTTCATTCCTACTTCAACAAATAAGTCTTTTGCTTTTGCATTATTAGTTCGTTCAATCAATACTTGAAGTTCATACATTCGATTTTCTAATTGTTCTAATGTCCAAATTATACTATACCTACTTAAATATAATTTCAATTTTTTATGCATATAAACTGCCTTAGCTGATGATTGGACGGGAAGAATTTCTCCTTTTTGATTTCTATAAAAATGTATATTATAATCAGTATTGCAAGGATCAAGATAATTTCCATCATCATTGCTTTTTGCTCTATTCACATAAGAACAAGAATATATAAGATTTGAATATTTCGTTTTTAAGTGTGGATGTATTGACTGGGGTAAAAAATGATCTATTTGGAATGAAACGGTCCCGCCAAACCAATGGTCTATGCATCCTGTATACCCACACTTCATTTTAAAATCTTCTCTTAAAAAAGACTTGTATTTACGATAGTCCGCATATTCCCTCCCTTTATAAAGTCTTTCAGGGATTTCTTCTTTTTTTCTAAAAGGGAGTTTACTCATTACTATCCTTAAGTGATTTAGTTAACTCATCGACTTTATTCAGCAATTCCGATAATGGCTCAGATTGCATTTCTAATTTTGCAATTCTAGAAATATTACTTTTTTTATCCAATGCGTTTTCTATCAATGAATCAAGCTTTAATAATTCATCCTTTTCTGGGGCATCAAGTATATCTTTTTCTGATTTTGTAATTAGTTCAATAAGACGAGTCTCTGCCTTCTCAAGTTTTATTTGATAATGTATAATTTGATTTTTAACCCTGTCAACAAAATTTGCTTTAGCTTTTGTTCCTTTTTCCGAACCATGTAAAATTCCTTTTATATATACGATATTAACATCATCACTCTCACTTACAGCTTGATCATCAAAAGACGTTAAAACAAAGCAAGGAAAATCTTCCCTGATTTCTAAAAAAGTTTTGACTAACTGTGTTCCATTATAAGGAACATTGTATTTTATGCTAGTTTTTATTTCATTTAGCATAAAATCCGTCACAATCGCATCTGGATATATACTAATAATCTCTTCTATCATATCCTCAAGATTGTCTAATGGATATATTGATTTAACCTCAAATAAATCCTCAAGATCTTTTTCTTCGATATAGTCTTTAAAGTCTTCAATATCATCAAGCTCTTCATCAATGAATAAAAGTTTATACATAATTATTTTCTTTTATATTTAACTGGAAAAGTTAAGCGAATCCCAAAACCAATTTTTGGATACAATAGGGATACTTTACCATCATTCTCTTTAACTATTGATTTAATGAGCCACATTCCCAATCCAGTGCCTTCTTATTCTCCTGTAAAGGCATTTCTTTTTGTTGTAAATAGCGGTTCAAAAATTTTCTCTGGATTTTCTATGTCTTTACTTAAACCAGGTCCATTATCATAATATTCAATTATGATTTCTTTCTCTGTAGCTTTGGCTATTATTTTTATTTTTCTACTTCTATTCTCCTTTGAATTCTTGAAGGCATCAAATGAATTAACCAAAAGGTTATTAAAAATACTATCAAATTCAATTTCAAAAACACGAAGTTCAATTTCTTCAATACTTGAAACATCAAAATCAATTGCTCTATTTTCAAGAATTATTTGCCAATCATCCTTTAAATCTTTGAAATACTTATGAAGAAATACTTGAGGTCTTTTTCTTTTATCTTTTCTCGTAGCTCCTAATGAAAACTTCAACCAGTTCTGAAGTTTCAAATCTTGTTTTTTCATTTTTTCAAGACGAGCAAATGGGTTTTTTCTATCTTCGGTATCTTTATAATCTTTTTCATTGAATTTTACAGCAATAATTTTTTTGAGTTTTTCAACCCTCGAATCAAGGACATCATTCAACTTGCTTAAATCATGGCTAAAAGAGGCCAGTACTATACCACTACTAGCAAGCCCTCTCAATACTTTCTGTTCGTCTTTAAGCTTTTCTATTTCTTCATCTTTTTCCCTATTTAATTCAGCTAATACAATACTCTCATTTGAAATAGAATCAATAGGTTGATTTTCATTCTGTGTTTGAGAACTGTCTTTACCTTCCTTTTTCCCCTTTTCTCTTTTCGCTTTCTCTTTTTCCAGTATTGATTTAGCTAAAGCTTGGGCTTTTTTTCTATCAATAGCGTCGCTATTGTTTTCTTTGTAAAATGCATCCATAGCCCTTGCTATATAAGCTCTATCTTCTTCTAATACTAAAATTATATTTGCTAATAGTTTTTTGAAAATTTGGAATGTTTTATTTTCCTGAAGACCTTCTCTACTCGATTTATCCTCAAAATTCACATTAGTCAGACGAGAAATTTTAATCGCTCCAGAAACATTTTCAGGTTCTACTCTCCATCCACCTTCTTCTTTTGCAATACCTGCTTGATTTTGAGATTTGCGTAAACCTAAATCTAGCCAATCAAAAGATGTATTTTTCACTTCACCATAAGGACGAACTCTAAAATTATCTCTAAATAACTTTACACCTGCAAACTTTTCCAACCATGCCCTTCTATTATTAGTCATAAATGAATTATAATAAAATCTTTCAACATCTTCGCTACTATATCCTTTTTTCATATAGTAAAAAGTAAAATTAAAAACGCCAATGTTATTAAAAACTTTTTCTTCATCTTTTTCTAAAAAGCCTGGTAATAGTTGTGAGAAAGTCATTTTTTTCTCCCAATGACCCTTTTCAAATTCTGCTTTTGTATACGGCTTATTTTGCATTTCATTTCTTTTGAAAAAGTCGGGGTCTATTCTATCTAAATCATATTCGTCTCTTATAATTTTAATTGTGACTATCTGTTTTTCATTTGCCGATGCAATAAGTTTATAGTCAAAATCATCACATACAGACCCAACTACTTCTCCATATTTTTCAGGAGATAATGTTGAAAATAAAAAAATTTGAAACTCACCACTTTCTTTAGGTGGTACTAAAACTTCAAGGTCTGAATAAACCTGTTCTACGTAATAGTCTTCCCAATTATCTCGTAAATCTGTTATTTTGAGAATAGTGCCAAATTCAAAATCCACTTTGGTATTTAACTTTTCTAAATTCAATTCTGGAATTTCCTTTACTATTTCTTTTTTAATTGTTTTAGACTCGATTCCAATTAATTCAGCCTTAACTGTATCAATAGTTTTGAAATCACCTTCAAAATCTTCCCAATTCACTTTCCAATTGTAACCATTAAAATTTGAAAGATTTCCACTTTCATCTGTATCTGGTTCATGATTTTCTGGATTATATACCGTTATCATTTCACATTTTCCACCTAATCGATCTAAAGCAAATCGCCCTATGCCTTTAGCACCTGATTTAACTTTTCCAGAATTAGTAAATACGTCAATAGCTTTATGATCCGTACCTATTGTCATCCAATAATCCCTAATGATATTTTGCGTCATTCCTTCGCCAGAATCTATTATATAAAGACAATTAAGTTTATTCAGGGCTTTTTTAAGCAAATTTCTAGCTTCTTGGTCCAATTCTTCCTTAATAATAAA
Organism: Aequorivita sublithincola DSM 14238; assembly: GCF_000265385.1. NCBI lineage: Bacteria > Pseudomonadati > Bacteroidota > Flavobacteriia > Flavobacteriales > Flavobacteriaceae > Aequorivita > Aequorivita sublithincola. The sequence goes on along the minus strand of NC_018013.1, from coordinate 3,361,338 downwards.
CATTCCGCTTTTTGATTCGTATACATTGTTTAAAACAGTTTTGTCAATACCTTTCCTTAAAAGAGTATTGTAATAATCATCACTTATTTCATTGATAATTGGAGAATATTCATTGTCGAAATAAACAATGCTGATATCACTATCTGCATCATATCCATTCTTGACAAGTTCAATTATTGCTCCTTTTGAATTTGCAATATTTTCTCTACCAATAAGCCTAGCAGTCCTAGCGGATACTTTAAATGATATTTCAGACATTTTGCATGCTTTTAATTTTTATTCTAATTTCAAACAGCGGTTTTAGTATTTCTTGTTTTCTTGAAATAAGAAAATCTTGAGATAAACCTTCATAACCTTTTTTGGTAACATATTCAATGTTCTCATCTATAATTTTTTTCATATATTTTAATTCGTCAGTACTAAAACTTTCAAATTTATTACTGCTATCTAGTTTTTCTCTAATTTTAAGCATAGCCTCTTCACTAGGAAATTTTTCTTTTCTATATCTATAATACTCTGATGCTTCTTCGAAAGATTTAATTTCTTGATTAGTTAACACAACATTATTTTCAAGAAACAATGAAACCGCCTTATACCAATAAAAAAACGCTTCAGGATTACTTTTCTTAAGCTTGTTTAATTTATTGAATTGCTCCTCTTCTATTAGCCAATCTTTAATTTGTAATGGATTATTAAATTTTTCCAAACTTATTATTCCCTTGTTTTTCAAAATTTCGGCAAGATAAGCCGCTTTCGCGCTAGCCGAAATTGCTTCTTCTAAGTTGAAGCTTATAATGGTGAAATTTGTAAAATTGCTAATTCCTAATTGTAAATTTTGAAACTCAGCCGATTTCGTATCTCTAGACGCTAAAACAAGACAGGCTTCTTGAGTGTCTTTTAAAACATCAATAGTCTCTACTTTCAGTTTTCTATACTTGATTTCCTCTTCTACTACTGTATTATAGCTTTTTTTGACAATTTCCAAGTTAGAAATATTGTCCACTAAAAAAGCGATATCAAACAATTGTTTTATAATTTCTACAGGTCTTTCCTTACTATATAAAATACCTGTAGTCTTAGGAGCAAAGGCAGTAAGCTTATCTCCTAATATGGCATCAAAAGTTGGCATTTGAACTGTCACAACTTGACCAGAAGTTTGAATCCAATTATGTGCTACAGGAATTTCCCTTACCTCAGGATAAGGATTGGCAGTGTGAAGTATATCTAACAATATAGGCTCTATATTACCATCTACATTACTTGTATAAAACATTTTATAATGACTCACAGGAGCATCTGGTGTATGTTTTCTATCATTGTCACTTTCCCAATGGGTGAAAATTTCGACTTTACTTATTTTTTCAATAACTGCTTCTATTTCTCCCTGGGTTTGTTCTGTAATAATATCTATATCAATAGAAAATCGCTTTGGCTCTTCAGTAGCCAACAATAATGCTGTTCCTCCTTTAAAGATAAAGTCTAACCCGTTTACTTTTAGTTGTTCTAAAAAGGCTAGCGCATAGATAACTTTCTCAATCAATTTTGGATCAATTTTCTTTTTTCCTAAATTTCTTTCGACTTCATAAATCCAGTTCCGACTATATGTTGATGATAATATCATTAATAATTAAGTTTTGGCAAAATCAAGCAATATTTGCCAAAGTTAAATTTGTTAGTTTCTCTATTTCATTTTCTCGATTACGTCTATAGGAGTATCGTTTCATTCTGTTTTTGTTGACCGTATATTTTTCAAATGCGGAAGTAAAAATTAATTTTATCTCCCCCTGTTGTGCAGAATATAAATTTGTATCTATAGTCATATCTACCAATAACTTTTCCAAGGTGGGGATTAGAATATTTTCAATTTCTTGGAGAGGTGATTCAGTAATTAGTTGTTTTAAAATAATAACATCCTCACTGTTGTTGATATACAAATCAAAAGTATCTGCATCAGGTTCTAAAAATACAGGCTTTCCTTGTTCTTTTAATAAGTAAAAAACAGGCTCTATAGCATCCTTTTCAATCTCCAAAACTGTATAATATTTAAAAGGTTGATGTAACATAAATTCATTTAGCCATTTGGTGTTCCAAATGCAAAAATCAATAAACGGAAGGTCTTTCTTTATTTTTCTGAATAATCGCTTTTGCTTAATATCAATAGTTGGAATATATGAGTTCATTTCCTCAAGGGCATAAATACCTCTAGAAGGATTTTGGATAACTCCTTCTTTTTTTAAAAGCGAGAGATAAACATTAATGGAACTTTCTTTTAATTCAGGAAAATTCAATAAAATATTTGCCACCAATTTGTCTTTTTCAATGGTGGACTGCCCTATAAAATAATCTTGAATATTTTCTTTTAATATGTTGAACAAGATGTTTTTTGTTGATTAAACTTTGGCAAATTACAAATTATTTGCCAAAAATTAATAATAGTTTCTAATTATTAATAGAATACAATAGAACAGGGAAAAAGCTTAAAAAACCAACTGGCCTCACTTAATAAGCATACTCAACACAATAAATATGACCTCGTTTTTACAAAAGGAGACTTCGTAGACTATTATTTAAAAGGAGAAACTCGTTATGTATTATATACGATATTTAAATTTTTTGTAGAGGTAGAATATAATATATCGAAGAAAAAACTATTTAATCTGATTGCTTTAGAAGAAGAAAAACTATTGGAGAGATATTGGATTTTAACTGATTTAAATAAAGACTAGTAAATTATTTAGCAAACAAATCATCATCAAAAAATTCTTTTAAGCTAATATTTATCATTTTGCAAAACTTAAGGATAGTATGAATAGAAATACCTCTATCATCATTTGTGTTCTCCCATCTGCTTAATAATTGCCTATCGATGAAATGATCTTTTGCAAATTTAGACTGGACTGGTTCTATTTTCTCTCTAAGTTCTTTAATTCTTAAAGAAATTTTTTTATTAAGCTTCTGCTCTTCGTTTCCTGACCTTGCCATACTGCAAGTTTCAACTTAACAAGATATTTATTGTAAACCATTTGGTTTACAATTAAGTTTTTTTTATATTAGCATAATTAAATTTAAATTTGCGATACTTCGTATAAACATATTTGAAGCCATCGCTTTGAATCTCGCCTAGAAAACTGGTAATTTTTTGCAGAGAGATGATAAGTAGATAGGCTCACGTCCCGGGGCGTGGGCTCTCTTATCTCTGCAAGGTATACCAGTACCCCTAGTCGGTAAGTTGAGTACTGCGCCCTATTTTTTCTACAAACTTTTAAAACATAATTGCTGTAAAAATTATGGGAGTGCTTAAAAACAAGAAACTTTAGTAATTAAGGTTAGCTTGTATTGTTGAGCTTGGGAGAAATTACATTGACTCCCAATAACCCATTAAATATGTCCACGAACAAACCAAATATTACAAATTTGGAGGGATTCAAGGCACTTTTTGAAACCTTGTATCCACCGATATGTATATTTGCCAATAAATACCTCAACGATATGGATACTTCCAAAGACATCGTTCAGGAGGTTTTTATTAAAATATGGCAGAAGCAGCCAGTATTTTTAAACCACAATACTACCAAAGCCTACTTTTATACCACGGTTAAGAACCATTGTCTGAATTACTTAAAAAGCAAACACTACAAAACAATAGACAATAATGCTCCCATAGATTTGGTAATGCAACAGTCCGAAGATTATTTTTTTACCCAAATAGTTACGGCAGAAACCTATGCCCAACTGTATAAGGCAATAAATACGCTACCAAAAAAATCAGCGAAAGTCATCACGCTGTCACTAAACAACTACACCACCAGTGAAATTGCCGAAGAACTCAACATCACCCCCAGTACGGTAAGAACCCAGAAAAGCTTGGCATATCAAAAACTTAAAGGTCTATTGGCCCCTTTAAAATATCTTCTTTCATTTTTATGAATCCTCAATGTATCGCCCAACCCGGTATATTTAACTAATCAACCTGTTACGTTTCTTGACAGGAATGAAGTTTTTTTTCTTCGCACCCTTTAGGGACGGGGTAAACGAAGAAAATAAACTGATAAAATAGGTCAAACATTAAGCAATCAAATTCAATTTTTCCAATTTAATTTTAGACACTTTCTCATTTCTGTTGTTATAGAGGTATAAAAGAAACTCCATGACAATTTATGACCGCATTTTTGCCTTAGCAAACAAATTGGCCAAAGCCCTTTCCAATGGTGAAGAAACTGACGCCCTAAAGGAGGCGGATTATTTAAGTCAGGAAACTAAGACACGTATTCAAGAAAGTCTATCCAAGCCTGCCCTAGAAGAGCAACTGGGAAAACTGAAGGAAATTGATGTTGAGAATGACTGGGCAAAAGTGGTCGAAAGATTACAAAAACCCACAAGAAGCCTAATGCCAAAGCTATATAAGGCGGCTGCCATTGCCTTATTATTGTTTTCTCTTTCATATCTCACCTACAACCACATTCAAAAATCTGAGCAGGGAGTTTCAGTGCAGGTCGCCATTGAACCAGGAACTGATAAAGCGCTGCTAATTCTAGAAGATGGTACACAAGTAGCCTTAAGCCCTGAGACTACTTTCAAAAATAAGGTTGCTCAGAGCAAAGAGGATAGATTGGAGTATAATTACGTAAACGCTCCGTTATATACAGCCGTTAATTATTTGGTAGTGCCAAGAGGAGGACAGTACCAACTAAAGCTTGCAGATGGTACTGAAATATGGTTAAATGCCGATACCAAGATAAAATATCCCATCGCCTTTCAGCCAGGAGAAACCCGAACGGTGGAACTACTATACGGCGAAGCTTATTTGATGGTTTCCCCAAGTTCCAAACACCAAGGAGATGCCTTTAAGATTATCGCGAAAGGACAAGAGGTAAATGTGATCGGCACCATTTTCAATCTGAAAGCCTATAACGATGAAGAAAAAATATACACCACCTTGGTGGAAGGCAAAGTGCATATTGCGGCCAAGGATAAAAGTGTCGAACTGCACCCCGGAGAACAATCAGTTTGGGACCATAGCACAAATCAATTATCAAAGTCATCGGTAGATGTAAATCACCACACCGCATGGATTAGGGGCTATTTCTACTTTGAGGACAAGCCTTTAAAGGAGATTATGCAAGTCCTTTCTAGGTGGTACGATGTACACATTTCCTTCGACTCACCCGAACTGCAGAATGTAAAATTCAGCGGGCTTCTTAGTAAAGAGCAAACAATTGAAGAAATATTGAACGGAATAAAAAACACTAACAGTATAAGCGCCTATGAGATAAAAAACAAATCCATTACCATCAAATAAAAAAAGAAGGGAGAAAAGTGACTACCTGGAAAGTAAAAAACTCAACTCCCTTTATAATTGGAATATTAACCAATCAATTCACAAATTTATGAAAATTAAATTAATAAAGGTGCTTGTAATTCAAGCAAGCCACCTCCCGAAAATTATCCTGAGAACCATACTATTTTTAGTTTGTACAACCATCTTTAGCTTCTCACCAAACCCTCTGATTTCTCAAAACCCCAAAATTACGATTGACAAGGATAAGGCAGTCACCATCTATGAGGTCTTAGAAATAATTGGAAATCAGACAGAATGTACGTTCATCTACCAATCGGATATTTTTAAAGAGTTGCCTAAAATAGATTTGAAAAAAGGCATAATTAAGGTAAATGAGCTATTAAAGCAATGTCTTCCCCCATCCGATTTTAGTATTATCACCACGAAAAATAATTACATTACCATTACACGTCGTAGTGGTAAAGTATCTCAACAAAATAATATCAAAGGAGTGGTTACAGACTCCTTGGGTATTGGCATGGCTGGCGTGAACATCTTTATAAAAAACACTGCCAAGGGCACGCAGAGCAATTTGGATGGGCAATACACCGTAATCGCACATCCTTCCGATACATTGGTATTTACTTATCTAGGCTTCAAACCTCAAGAAATTATGGTAGGGAATCGGTCCATATTGAATGTAGTTATGGTACTAGATGCAACAGCCTTAGACCAAGTGGTAATTAATGCGGGCTACTACAAAGTTTCCGATAGGGAAAAGACGGGGAGTATTGTTCGCGTTACTGCCGCGGAAATAGAAAAGCAACCTGTGAGCAATCCACTGGCCACACTTCAGGGAAGACTTACGGGAGTGGAGGTTATTCAAAACTCTGGAGTTCCGGGTGGAGGCTTTGATATTCGAATTAGAGGACGAAATAGCATACGGGTGGATGGTAACGATCCTCTATATATTGTAGACGGGGTTCCATATCCTTCTGCTTCTCTAGGCGTAAACACAATTTCGGCTGTGTTAGGGGGCACTCAAAGTGCTCTTAATGGTATAAGCCCGACGGATATAGAAAGTATAGAAATATTAAAAGATGCCGATGCCACCGCCATTTATGGGTCACGCGGGGCGAATGGAGTAGTGCTGATAACTACCAAAAAAGGAAAGGCCGGAAAAACGCAATTTAGTGTATCACAAGAAAGTGGTGTGGGAACTATAACACGAACCCAAAAACTTTTAAACACCGAGCAATACCTCCAATTGAGAAAAGAAGCTTTTGCCAATGATGGCATTACTACCTACCCTTTTTATGAGTATGATATAAATGGCACGTGGGATCAAAACAGATATACTGACTGGCAAAAAGTGCTACTGGGAGGTACCGCCTATTTTACTCGTACTCAAGCAAGTGTTAGTGGTGGCAATGAGGAAACCCGATTTCTTCTTCGCGGGAGCCATCAAAAAGAAACCACGGTGTTTCCAGGAGACTTTGATTACAAAAAGAACGCTGTTTTGGGTAGTCTTAATCACCAAACTAAAGACAAAAAATTTAGGGTTCATTTTTCTGGCAATTACGTTTCAGATCGTAATAATTTACCCGCTACCTCCTTTATTTTTCTATCGCGCTCCTTGGCTCCCAATGCTCCGGCCTTATATGATGACAATGGGGAGCTCAACTGGGAGGATGGTACTTTTCGCAATCCGTTAGCGCAACTCAACGCCGCGTATTTATCTAAAACGGACAATCTAATTGGTAGTGGATTTATCGAATATCAGCCTTTTAAAAATCTTTGGTTAAAAACGAACCTTGGTTACAACTCAATAAATCTGGAAGAAAGCCGAACCTCTCCCAATACGCTCTTTGATCCCGCCTTTGGTTTAGACAGCAGTAATTCATCTATTACTGTAAACAATGCGCGTAGAACATCGTGGATTGTGGAGCCGCAGTTGGAATATGAACTTAAATTTGATAAGGCCAAAATAGAAGTGCTGATTGGCTCCTCCTTTCAAAGTGAAAATTCTCGGCGCACCATCCGTTTTGCAGAAGGCTTTACTACAAACGCTCTAATTAATGATCCTTCGGCTGCTGCGTCCATATCCATTAAATCCTTTACCGATGATGAATATAGGTACAATGCCATATTCGGGCGTGTAAATTTGAATTGGGCAAAGAAGTATATTCTAAACCTTACAGGAAGAAGAGACGGTTCAAGTCGCTTTGGTCCTGGCAAACAATTCGCAAATTTTGGAGCAGTAGGAGCGGCTTGGCTATTTGGGGAGGAGCCATTAATTGAAGAAGCGATTCCATTTTTAAGTTTTGGAAAGTTCCACGGTAGTTATGGCACGAGTGGTAACGATCAAATAGGGAATTACAAATACTTAAATACTTATGTTGGTAGTGGTATTAGTTATGAAGGGATTCCGGGGCTTGAACCTTCGCAACTTTACAATCCAATTTTTGGTTGGGAAACAAACCGAAAACTGGAATTTGGTGTTGAAATAGGGATATTAAAGGACAGGGTTTTATTGGCAAGCACCTATTACCGCAACCGCTCTTCAAATCAATTGGTGGGTATTCCCTTACCCGGAACCACAGGATTTACATCGGTTAATTCCAATTTAGATGCTACGGTACAAAACAGTGGGTTGGAAATGGAACTGAATACGGTAAACTTGAATTCAAAAAATCTTAAATGGACTACTGGAATAAACCTTAGCATTCCAAGAAATAAACTTATATCCTTTCCCGGCTTGGAAGAATCTACGTATGCTAATGATCTAGTAATAGGGGAGCCGCTGGATATTGAAATTTTGTATAACTATCTTGGTGTTGATCCCACAACAGGTCTTTACACTTTTCAAGACTATGATGGAGATGGTACTATAACGAGTCCTAACGATCTAAAGAAGGCCGTATATAGGGGCGTTAATTATTATGGGGGGCTGGTAAACACCCTCACTTATAAAAACATTTCCCTCGATTTTTTATTACAGTTCGTTAAGCAGACAGGATGGACCTATGAAACTAGTAATTCTATGCCAGGAACAGGTTCAAACCAGCCTATAGACATACTTAATCACTGGCAGAACCCCGGTGATAATTCCAATAATCAACTTCTAAGTGCTGGCTATTTGGACGCTCCCTATATAGCTTTTGACAAATATCAACATAGCAGCGGTGTAATAGGCGATGCTTCTTATATGAGATTAAAAAATGCTTCCCTATCCTATAGAGTACCCAAAAATAATTTAGGCATCGATTGTAGAATTTATATTCAGGGACAGAATCTATTTACAGTTACAAACTATAAAGGAGCAGACCCCGAAAGTAGAAATACCTCCCAATTGCCTCCTTTGAAAATGTGGAGCTTAGGAACTGAAATCAAATTTTAAAAAGCAAAAACTAAAATTATGGAAACAAAAAAGAATATATATAGAAGACCCTTATTCAGCATACTGGCAATCACATCCCTTTTTGCCTTATTTTCTTGCCAAGAATTTGTCGAACTGGACCCGCCTAATTATCTTATTTCAGGGGAAACCTTGTTTACCGACAAGGGTACTGTTGAAGCCGCGATACTTGGCATATACGGTAAGCTTAGAACAAATGTCCTGCTTACTGGTTCCTCCGAAGGTTTAAGCAATTTGATGGGGAATTATGCAGATGAAATGGACTTTTATGGTGACCTTAACCTAGCTGATGAAGATTTTTTTAAGAATAATTTATTGGCTACAAACCAAACGGTAGAGTCTGTTTGGAATGGCTCCTATAATTTAATTTATTCTGCAAATGCCATCATTGAGGGAATGGAAGACTCGTTGTATTTCTCCCCAGAGGAGGCTGCGCAATTTTCTGGAGAAGCGAAGTTTTTAAGAGCCTTGATTCATTTTTATCTGTACAATCTTTATGGAGAGGTGCCTTATGTAAAGACTACCAATTACATTGAAAATAAAACCGTAAAAAGAGACAGTAAGGAAACTGTTTATAGCAATCTAATAGCAGACCTTATTGATGCCAAAAATAGTTTGCCCGACCTTGATCCCAGTGATGAGCATGTTAGGGCAGACGCGCTTACGGCTACTGCCCTTTTGGCTAGGGTATATCTGTATAATGAACAATGGCAAGCGGCCGAAGAAATGGCTTCTTTGGTTATAGCCAATACAACTTGGGAAACCGATTTGGAAAGCGTGTTCTTAAAGGAAAGCCCCACAACAATTTTGCAACTTATGCCGGAATTTGATGGTATGAACACTTTGGAAGCACAAACTTTTATTTTTGAAACTGCACCACCTCCTGTAAGAGCTTTAACTTTTAATTTAATGGATGGTTTTGAAGAGGGCGATTTAAGGAAATCGATTTGGACGCAAGGCGTTTCCGATGGAACGCAAACCTTTTATTATCCCTTTAAGTATCAACACCAAGCAGGGGAGAGTAGCAATTCAGAATATTCCATACTTTTTCGCTTGGCAGAACAATTTCTTATCCGTGCGGAAGCGAGAACAAAACTTGGCGACATGGCAGGGGCGCAAGCCGATTTAAATATTATACGGACCCGAGCTGGCCTTCCAGCGATACAGCCCATGGGAAATGATGCCATGATACAGGCAATTTTAAAGGAACGGCGATTTGAATTTTTTACTGAACATGGTCATCGGTTTTTTGATCTGAAACGCACTAATAATTTAGATAATATCCTCGGAAGTTTAAAACCAAGCTGGAAGTCAACCGATAAACTTTTTCCTCTGCCAGAAAGGGAATTAAAGGTTAATCCTAACCTAGAACCTCAAAATCCTGGTTATTAATGTACGCTCAAAATGAAAATAACACTCAATTAATTTGGATTAGCATTCCCCAAGTAGTTTTTTTCATGCTTTATTGCTTGTCCTGCCCTTTATGGGGGCAGGCAGGCATTAAGGAAGACCTTACTCCAAGAGATTTTTCAAAATGGCACCATTTATACGATCCAAAAATATCAGATAATGGAAAATGGGCCTCTTTTTTACTTTCCTATGAAAACCGAGTAGATACACTAGTGCTACAAAACATAACCTCAAAGGAGAAAATTTATATTCCTAGGGGCTCTGATCCACAATTTATAAATAACGCTAACTGGGTTTTTTACAGACAAAATGATTCCCTTCAACTATTCAATTTAGAATCCCGAAGTACCAAAACCTTTATCAACGCTTTAGATTATAGGGTTTCCAAAGACTTAAAGTATTTGTCAATCTTTAGTGCTGAGAAAATAAAAGACACCATTATTGAAAATACATTGGAAATTATGGATTTTGATCTACAAAGTTTAATAACCCTAAAAGGGGTTTTAGATTTTTCTTTTAATAAGGATGAAAATTTATTGGCTTACACTTTAAAAATGGGTAGTAATACTATACTGGGAGTTGTAGCTTTGGAAAACGCTACTATAAAAAACACTACAATTAGGTCATTTGATGGTACTATACAAAAACTTGTGTGGGGCCCGAATAAGGAGTTAGCTGTAATTGAAAATACTCATGACAATAGCAACCAAGTGGTTCATTGGTTTAGACACATCTTTGATAAAGCGAGTCTTGAAACATGCAATTTAGAGGAAGCTGGTTGTAAGTATTGTGACTATTCAATTGTTAATAATCGCGCTAGCACTTTACACTTTTCATTAGATGGGGAAATGTTATTCTTCCATATTCAAAAAAAACCCACCTCAGTAATAAAGGAAAATCACGGTTCGGAGGTACAAATTTGGAATGCAAAGGACCGATTTATTTTCCCTGCTACAGATGGAAATGAATTCGATTTTAAAAATTTACCATTAATGGTAGGGTGGAAGGGGATAGGAAATGAGCTAACTATTTTTGGAGAGGAAGACAGCTCTAAGAATATATGGGCTAAGGGGAGTGCATATATTTTCAGTTATAGTTCACTGGATGATTTTTCAGATACTACTATAAAAAAAGGAACGCCTGTATATGTTTATAATTGGAATACAGGGACGAAAAACTTTGTGATGTGGCGAAAAGCACAAATGCTAATGATGCTATCACCTACCGGAAGGTACTTATCGTATTTTAAAGATAATGACTGGTGGGTTTTTGACGCGAACGAAAACAGTCATACAAATATTACCAAATCAATCTCTATTGCTTTTAGTAATGAGGAATATGACTGGTCTGGCGTTGTACCGCCCTATGGTAATCCTGGATGGACTGTTAACGATGAGTCTATTTTACTATATGATAAATATGACTTATGGAAAGTTGCCCCAGATGGTTCCAATGCCGAACGAATAACAAGAGGGAGAAGTATAGGCAAAGTATTTAGAATTGCTGAAACAGTTTTTAAGGTAGGAAGCTTTAGGGAATATATGGGTAACTGTTATGATTTGTCCAATGATATTCCTTTTTATATTAAATGTGAAGACGGAAGCACTGGTTATTATCTAAGAACCCCTAATGGTTCAATAAATCAGCTTTCATTAGCAGCCGGAAAGGTGGATGCTATTCAAAAAGCGGAAAGCGCAGATGTTTACCTGTACACTGAGGAACATTTTGATGTACCGCCAAAATTGATGGTAAAAACTGCTACTGAAAGCGCCGCTTTTGAACTATTCCAAAGCAATCCACAGCATTGGAAATACAATTGGGGGAAAGCCGAGCTCTTTAATTATTCCCTAGCGTCAGAAGAAAAGTTAAAAGGGGCGCTATTTTATCCTGCCAACTTTGATCCTAAAAAAAAGTATCCTATGGTGGTCTATATTTATGAAAGACTTACTGATAGGGTAAACAATTATGAAAATCCAACTTTGTTTACGGGAGCAGATATTAATATTACAAATTTTACTACAAGAGGCTATTTTGTTTTGTGCCCGGATATTAAATACAAATTAAACCAGGCGGGTAAGTCTGCACTCGAATGTGTAAGTGCGTCTGTAGCGGAAGTTTTAAAAAGAGGGTTTGTAGAAAGAGATAAGATTGGTCTTTTCGGGCATTCCTTTGGAGGCTATGAAACATCTTATATAATTGGTCAAACGGACCTGTTTGCAGCAGCTATTAGCGCTTCAGGCATTCACGACCTTATAAGCTTGTATTTCTCGGTGGCATGGCTTTGGAAAATACCTCAATCTGGAAGGTTTCTTAATGCGCAACAGCGCTTTAATAAAACGTATTTTGAGTCTCCAGACTTGTATGCCAAAAATTCTCCCATACGCTATGCTCCATATATAACGACACCCCTTTTAACCATTACTGGGAATAAAGATTCCAATGTAAATTGGGAACAATCGGTGGAAATGTATAATGCCCTTAGAATATTAAATAAGGAACATATCATGTTAATTTACCCAAACGAAGGACATGATTTTTTTGAACCCAATAATCAGATCGATATGACCTATAAACGTTGGCAGTGGTTTGATCACTATTTGAAAGATAGCGAAATTGCACCTTGGATGATACCTAGGGATTAAAGAGAAAGGCTGGATAACACCAGCCTTTCAGATTACAAAACCTCGCTTTTAAGGCTTGTAAAGCTCAACAGTACACGAGGTGCCGTTGTGGTCGAGCCCGAAGGCTTGTTGCGAAAACTTTTTACAAACTTCACCAAATGTTCTTGAACATGGCACTGCTATTTGGCAGGCTGTTGGTGAATCTATATAGCCCATAGGGGCTAAACTTTCGGTTGTTTTTACATTGCTAGCGAAAGCACTGGCAATTGCGATGGCAAATACCGCTATGGGTAAAAGCCATTTTTTTCTCATCGTTTTCATGATTTAAAAATTTAAATTATTAATTATGCCTACTCTTTTTTACAGGTTTTCAGCTTAAATCCTGACTGCAGTATTTTTGTGCTATAGGGAAGCTTTCATTTTAAATTTAATTAGATGGTTATCAAGGATAGTATAGATTTCCCTATCGTAAATTTTTAGACCCAAAAGATCCTCTTTATTATGACGGTATAAGTAATAGCTATAATCGTAGCTTCCTTCCTGTACATTATACACATCTATAATAGAAATTCTTTCTAACTCCTCATTTGGCTCATACCTGCCCAAACGGTCAGAATTTATAAGGAGGTATTCTCCATCGGACGCGGCTATTCCATTGACTTTAACTGAACGGCCGCCTAAGACTGTTTGGTTTGAAGATTTTATATTTTTTAAATCTAGCACTGGATTTTGAACAGTATCTATTGTATTATTTTCCTTAAAGTGGGTAAAATCTATATTGATTAAATTGTATTTATTTTTATAATAATACACATACACAATTGTTTGAAATTGACTGTTGAAAAGCAAACTACCATCTCTGTCAAAATAACCGTCACCAGTACTTTGCAGAATATCTGGATATAATATAGTTTTAATTGAATCGGTTAGATTTATGGAACCGAGAGTATTATTCCCCGTACTGCTGCTTTGCGTTCGTATGACCAGTAAATTTTTGCCTATCGGCTCAAAAACGGTGAAGAATCCAATATTTCTATAGCTGTTTTTAACCTTCCAGTTTTTTATTGAACCGGTATTAATAATAGGTACTTGCCCGTCAGCTAAGAAAAAAGTACTGTCCAAAACTCTTAGGCGGGGGTTTTTATAATTAATACGATCCTTCGGTAACTCAATTCGAATGGTAATGGTATCCTTAAAATCAGTTGATATTCTTAATACATTCAATGGAGCAGTATAGTTTCCTAAATAAATATATTGCTTGGAAATGCCCGCAAAATAATAGGAGTTATATGTAAGATCAATAGTGTCTATGGGTATTATTGGATGATGGGGGTAGCGTCTTACAAACGCATTGTTCCTGTGCATCTTCTTCTCCGAAAAAGCAAACAACAAGACGACAATACTAATCCCCGTTAAGGCCAGAAGGGCCAGTAATAGAAGTTTTCTTTTATTGGTGCAAGGTGTTGTAAATAATATTGAAAACCCAGCCAAAAAGATAAAAACTACATTAAAGATGAGATGCTGCGTCCAACTCAGTTTCTCCAAAACTCCACCACAAGAGCAGGGTATAAAATCAGAAAAATTAAGAATGATAAAGATATATACTGTAAACATGACCATTAAGGTAAAAGCCGAATGCAGGGCCAGGATTTTATACCTTGGAATGGTCAATAAAATGGAAATGAGAATTTCCACAGCTGGCACTGCCCAAGCTACAATGCCAGCGTAAGCACTGAGGAGCGGCGACTGCGCCAATTGTACCGTAAAGGTTTCAAAGTCTAAAAGTTTGCTTATGGCAGCATATACAAAGAGCACCGAAAAAAGGTAGGATACAATAGTCGCTGTATTCCTTTTTGTGGTTTTCTTAATGTTTGCAGCAAAGACCATGGTTTATAAATGTTGTTTTTTACATTCATAAAATTAGGGTCTTAGGTTTTAAAAGAACTAAAAATGTCCTTACTCATTGGGTGGAATGCGCTTACATCTTTGGAGGTTTTACCTCCTCTTAATAAGAATATTATATAAACCCAAGCTTTCTCGCTCTCGTCAATAGTGCTCTATCCTCACCATCGGTAACGTCGAAAATGGTTCTTAAATGACGCTTGCGTTTTTCTAGAGCCCCAAGGGAAAAGGGCATAATGGTGGGTAATTCTTTCATTTTCGTACCTCTGGACAGCTCGTATAACAGAAATCGATCCCATTTATCCAGAAGAAAATCATGGCTGATGTACTTTCTAACGGACTGCAGCACGGTTTTACTATAATAAGGAGGATCAACAAGTATTTCAACTAGTGCAGAAACCAAGGTGTCTGAAGAAATATCACTTTTTATTAAAAAGCCTTCCGGGTTGATGTTTTTAAAAATACTCTGTATCCTGTAATTGTCATTAAAAGTAGTGGCAACAACAATTTTGGTTTTAGGCGCTTTTTGACGAATCTCTAGGCCTAAGTCTTCACCGGATAGGTGAGGGCCATTGACTGCTGGAGGCAATTTGATATCAAGAAATACAAGATCTAATTTATTAGAGGCCAGGGAACGTTCAATTAAAAAAGTGGCACTGTCGCAGGAGGTGGCTTCCTCAATTACAAAGACAAGCTCATGTCGCTTTTCCTGTATTTCGGCCATAGCACTTCTATAGGCTTCAATGATGAGCGGATGGTCATCAATTATCAAGGTGTGTATGGTTTTTGTTTCCATAATTTATGTTTTTAAAGGGATGTTTATAAATATCTTAGTTCCTTTCTTAGGAACACTTTGTATCAAAAAACTGCCCTTTAGTTTTTTTGTTCGTGATTTCATGTTTTTTATTCCAATCCCTTTATTCGTAAAGCGTTTTATTAGCCCGATACCATTATCTTCCACGCTGATTTTTATTGTATTATGGGTTTTATTAAAATAAACTTTTATTAAAGTGGCCTCGGCGTGTATGGCAATATTATGGAGTGCCTCCTCGAGAATCTTATAAATATTGGCTTTGGTGTAGTTGTCTATATTTTCCCAGATTATACTTTCGTCGGTCTTAAATTCAAACTTAAAACTTGCTTGTTCCCCCCATTTCTTTATCAAATGTTCCACGTTGCGAACAAATAGGGTCTCGCTAAGGAATAGTTCATTTCTTAAATCGTGGGATATATCGCGTATTTCCTTTTCGGCCTGTTGTAATGCTGCTAGAAACTCTCTGTGTTTTACGAGGGTTTTCCGCTCGCCTGAAAGTTTTAAAAACTCCCAATTAAGCCGTATCCCAAATAACCTGGCCAAAATGCCGTCGTGAAGTTCTTCAGAGATTCTTCTTCTTTCCTGAAGGCGTCCTTTGTCTAGATTGGCTTGCTGTTTAAGCGTTAGTAAATATATTTTCTCATTTGCCTTTTGTTGTTCTGTTTCAAATTCCAGCGCTTTGTTTTTTGCGCGCTGTTTATAGTTTACGATGAGCAGTATTAAAATTATAGTGAGGGCAGCACCACTGGCAACAATCAAAATTTTATCGCGTGTTAGTTGGTTGTTTTTTTCAATATAACTATCAGTTTCAAATTGGATACGCGTAAATTTGTCCCGTACTTTTCTTTCCTCTTGATTTAGGGAGTCTGTTAATTTTATATGTTCCCTTAAGTAATTTTCTTTTTTTGAAGGCTTAATCTCGGCCAAGAGTAATAGGGCAGTTAACGCATCTCGGTTTAAGTGTAACTGCTTGCTTAAAGTGTAGGCTTGTATTGCGTGCTGTAGCGCTATTGCTGTATCTTGGTGTTTTAAAAAATAACTGGACAAATGGATATGGCTCATAAGTATTCCTGGTTCATGCCAGATGCTATCTCTAATGTGTAAAGCTGTTAGAAACTCGTCTGGCAACCGGGAATTCTCATTTAACAGATAGAGGCTGTAAGCTCTATTGTCTATGATTCTCGCATATAGGGCGGGATCTAATTTTTTTAAATCTTTTTGGCTTAAGGCTTTATCAAATAGCTCAATGGCCTGTTTTTGTCTTCCCTTTTTCTGGTATAGCAATCCAATATTGTTTTGTATATCCTGTTCATATAAGTATTTATCATTAACCTTATTCAGAAAGTCAAGGGCTTTTTCATAGTGTTTTAAAGCATTATCATATTCTTGTAATTCATCATAGATGGTTCCCAGAAGGTTATAACAGAAATAGAGTTGTTTGTTTTTGTTTAGCTTTTTAAAGATTGGTATTGCCTGAAATAACAAAATTTCACTTCCCGTATAATCTTTTATTTTGCTTCTTATATAAGCCATATTATACAGCATTTTTCCTGCGTAATAGTCATTCCTTTCATGAAAGAAGCTATGAGCCTGTTGGTAATGGGCATAACTTTTATTGTAAAGATTGCGCTTTAAATAATGGATGCCATAATTCCAATTTGAATCGGCTATTGCGCTGGAGTCTTTTCTACGTTCTGCTATAGAAAGTCCTCTTTTACTTGCTATATAGAAAAACGTGGTATCGGGCTGTTCGGCTAGCATATATGCTATTTTGTTATAATAGATCATTTTTAAACTATCATTGTTGAGTACTTGTATTGTTTGCAGTGCGTCATTAATTTGGGTATTATCCATTAAATTTCCTATGTGTTCTTGGGATTGCAGAAAACAGTCAACTTTGAGTATGTTGGCATCTTGTTTCTTTGCATCTGGTTTACAGCTGATAAGTAGGAGTATGAAAGTTCCTATAAATAAATAGATTGGATATCGGTGAGCGCCTGTATACATCTTCTATTATTTAAACCAACTCAAATGTAAGAAAAGCCTTTCCAAATTGAAAAGGCTTTATCTATAACTTTCGGGAAATCAATCCTTATCATTATCGGGACGAACACTGTGGTCATCTCCAGTGCTTAGCACATTTCGTTGGTCTTTTTGCACCTGTTCAGCAAGATTTGTAGGCGTGCAGGAGGTAGCCAGCATACTACAAATCAAGAGCAGTACAGCAACATAAAATGTTTTCATGACAAATAGAATTAAGGTGTTGAATAAAATTTCGATCTGTCGCTCTGACAGACAATATTCAATGGTGCACCTTGAAAGACTGTTTTAACAGTCCGGATAGCAACTTCCGTGTTTTAAAGGTATAGCGGGGTTCTTTTAGGATATATAGCGAAGAGACATAGTTTTGTGAAACCTTGCCTTTAAGTGGTGAACTAGTTAGTTTTTTGGGTTTATGTTCATCCTAACCTCTTTTTTTAGGGTATCTATAAGCCGGATGTTGAGGGTATATTTTTCGGTAAAGGGTATAAACTTTTCACAGCCCTTCAACTTGAGGAATTTCTTGGCATAATTGATTCTGGAGACGAAGTGTATATTTATGATATGGCTTTTGTGAACTCTTAGAAATGGCAATCCTAGATTTTTTTGAAAGTGGGAAAGTGTATTGAAAATTGAAAATGTTTCCCCATCATTAAGAAAGACATTTACATAATTATTATCTGCCTTAAACATCAAAATTTCCGAAGTAGATAAGTAGCGAATTTCCTTGGGCGTAGAAATGGTAATACACTGGTCTTTATTAAAAAAACTATTTTCACACTGTTTTACTATTTGTAAAAGCTTGGTTTGAATATCAGGTTTGATAATTATATCAAAAAAACCATTTTTTAATGCTAGATATGCTCTGCGAAAATCTGAGCTTATGCCTATAATTTTGGGACTATTAAATGGTAAGTTTTTAATATCAATTAGAAAAGTCTCGTATGCTTCTATAAAGTCTAAATCGATAATGACAATTTGTGGCGCATATTTAATTATAGTATTTATGGGGCTGGGCAAAATCGGTCCAAAGATGATTTCCACATGATCCGAAAATGAATTCTCAAGTTCTCGGATATGATCCTCACAAAGGGGGTCTTTCATCATTAATAATATTTTAAGCACCTTTTTAAATTCAAGGTTGTATACTACCAATTCTTCGGAAGGATGAGGTAAGGTTTCTCCTTACAAAAAGTAAGGTAAAACCTAATCCTGATAAGAAAAGTATGCTATAATATTGATAGTGCGCATATTTGAGCCTCCTAAATTTTTTATTTAGACAACTATGAAACGCTATCTTAAATTTCAGGAAAAACTTGAACTGGAACTGGAATCCATAAACTTCGCTTCAAATACAATTTTTGCTGAAGTAGAGAGGGGAATAAGTCTGTGTAAGGATTCTTTGACTATTTTGCGGAAAGTAGTGTTGAAAAATGGATTTAAAAACATTGAAGAGGAATGCTATTTTTTCAAAACAATAAAGCCCATAATTATGGGTAAATTGATTTTCTATATTGAGCTTGCATCCGTTGAAAAAAATAAACCTCGCTATGGTAAAAAATTTATTGGTCAATACCTCCGAATGCATATTAATTCCTTTCAGTCTGTTTTTCTAGAGCATCACGAATTTTATGAATATTTTATTCAGAAAAGGACTGATCGCGACCTTGAGTATTTTAGTAGGGCCAATGGAAAAATCAGTCTTCATATTGCTACACTTTCTTATTGCACTGACGCAGATTTCTCTACAAGCCATGACCTGTTGACTGCGAAATTTATTGCCCATGAATTGCTTATAGAACATTTTGCTAACAAACTCGATAACATAAATCAAAACCCCTCTAAAAACTCCTTAGCTTCAACATTAAAATGGACTGGCACAAAAGTAGACTTGGTGGAATTAATTTATGCACTCCATTCAAGTGGTTTGGTTAACAATGGACAGGCAACCCTAAACGATTTGGCAACAATATTTCAAACCCTTTTTCAAAAAGATTTGGGCGATTTCTATAGAACTTTTCTTGAAATAAGATTGCGCAAAACCAATCAATCGAAACTTTTAGATAAGCTTAAGGATAGTCTTCTTCGAAAAATTGTAGAAGCCGATGATTAAGCGCCTAACAAATTTTCCAGTTTAGGTTGAATGCTCTATTTAGATGTCACAAGAATGAATTCATTTTGAATTTAAAATTGGTTATTCATTTAAGAAAACTTAATAAATTTTTACTGTAGGTTTCCCAAACCAAGACTAAGGTAAACCCATACTAAAGCCATAGCAAAGTCATTAAAATGTAAGAAAATGAGTCTATTTTCCTACAAAATGGATTTTTATTTAATTCAACTTGGGTCTTCGGTGTGAAAACTGAGCATAATCTATTTAAAGTAGTTTTAACTATATCTCTTTATTTTATAGGCGATTTCCAGTTGTTTTAATAATTACATCCCAAGTCCAGCGTCGAGGTATTTGCCAGAAATATTCTACATTTTCCTGGTTTTGAAATTTGTCAATCATCATTTATATAAACACATAAAAGATTTTATTTACAAACCACCCGACAATAGTGCCCATAACTCATTTTGTAAAAAATAATCTTACCCAAGTCATACCCACCTTGTGATAATTCGTTTTTTCAGAACCCCATCTTTGCAGCTAACTTTAAATCTTTTTAAAATGGCAAAACAAACTGGAATTATCAAATTAAAAGGTACTATCGATGATATCGCCTTTTACAAAACTGCAGATGGTCACCTCGCTCGTGCAAAAGGTGGAGTAGATCGCGACAAAATCAAGCACAGTGCTGCCTTTGCGAGAACCCGCGAAAATAACTCAGAATTTGGAACTGCGGGCAAGGGAGGTAAGCTTGTTAGAAGTGCTCTGCGCTCCCTGATGCAAAATGCAAAGGACAATCGAGTGGTTAGTAGGCTTACTACCGCGCTTCTTGCTATAATCAAAACAGATCCTGTCAACAAAAGAGGGCAGCGTAATCTGGATGGTGGGAATCTAGTATTATTGGAAGGGTTCGACTTTAACAGTAATGGCAAGCTAGATACCACCTTCTTCGGTCTCTACACTCCATCTTTTGATCGGGTGTCAGGTGATGCTACAATTGCTATCGATGCATTTAATGCTTCTGAGCGTATTGCTGCACCTTCTGGAACTACTCATTATAAATTGGCTATGGCTGCCACAGAGCTCGACTTTGAAAATAAGGTATTTGTTTACAATGAAATGGATTTGGGCATTCAACCTTATGACAGCGCGCCTGTACTGGCTGCAACATTAACTGCCTCGGTAACTCCTAATTCCACCCTGCCTGTTTTAACGGTTATGGGAATTGAATTTTATCAGGAAGTTAACGGAGAGTTTTACTCCTTAAAGAATGGTGCTTTCAATGCCCTTGGTGTTGTAGAGGTCAGCGAAATTTAAGTATGGAACTTAACCTTACAAGGGTGTATAAGTGTGGGGGTACCAATGGTACCCTCACCTTAAACGGACATTTCATCTGTTTCACCATAGAGCTTCCATGGCAGGAAAACCAAAGAAATATTTCCTGTATTCCGGAAGGCAAATATCAACTCAGATCTCGGTACTCTCCGAACTTCAACAACCATCTTGAAATCTTGGATGTGTATGGACGAACATTAATTCTAATCCATCCTGCAAATAATGCAATTGAAGAATTACGTGGCTGTATTGCTCCTGTAATGCAACTTACTGGTATCGGCACTGGTATATATTCAAGACTGGCCTTGAAAAAGTTGCTTTCCATATTCCACCAATTAAAGGAAAATAATGATAAACTATTTTTAAATATAAACTCAAACCGTTATGAATATCTTAGAAAGATACAGCAGACCCACACCTAAATTTTTCAAGCAAATGAGAAATTGGCCAAAAGCTTTACCCACAATCGGGGGGGCTTTGGCAGTAGCTCCAATAAATATCCCGATGTGGCTATATAGCATATTCACATATCTTGTGGAAGCTGGAACGGTTGCCACCGCTATCAGTCAGGTTGCCATGGACGATAAAACGGAAAACAAACATCCTAATCCCCAAAACGATGGATTTTAAAAACGCTCCAATTCTCGCCGGTACTGCCGGTGGCACCTTAGCATCTCTGCTACCAAATATTGGTGTAGAACAGCTATTAACAACTTGTATTCTAGCTATAGTTGGTGCGACGGTTAGTTTTGTAATTACTTTGCTTTTGAAAAAATTATTCAAACTATTAGATATTCTTATAACATGTCACATATATCGCAAACCAAAAATGAAAGACAGAAACTAATTTTTAGCTTAAACGCATACCAATTCCATCTTTCAACTAAGTTTTTTATTAATTAAAATACATTTGTTCAGTTTAATTAGAAATTGAATCTACCTAAGATGTCTTTTATGAGGGATTAATAAATTGATCCCAATAGGAAATCCTGGACAAGCATAGAAACCCACGCATCGTCAGAAAAAGACGATGCTAGGTTTTTAATTTATTTCCACTCCTTTCAAGCCGAAGGGGCTTGAGTCGTTACAATAAATAAAAAACCCACGACTAAAAAAGTCGTGGGTTTCCTTTTGCGGAGAAAGAGGGATTCGAACCCCCGGAGGTGTGACCCTCAACAGTTTTCAAGACTGCCGCATTCGACCACTCTGCCATTTCTCCTTGAGTGCCTCATAAAGCTATTTGCCTTAATGCGGGTGCAAATATAAAAAGCTTTTTCAAATATCCTATTGCTTTTTAAATGTTTTTGTTTTTTAAAAATAATCATAATTAAATCTGTATTAAAGCCTCATATAAGTTAGTTGGAACCACATCTGATTTGGCAGTAACTTTGACTGAAATATTTTTAGTATTTTTAAGCTGCAAACCAACCCCAAAATGAATCCTTTAAAGCTGCTATTTCTTTTAATGCTACCTTGTTTTGCCCTTTCACAAAACAATAAGCAAGTGGCGTTTCGGGAACTTACCGTTGAGCAGGGACTGTCGCAAAACAGCGTGGTGAGCATTGCTCAAGATAGCACTGGATATATGTGGTTCGCAACACAAGACGGACTCAATAAGTATGACGGTCGTGCTTTTACACATTTTGACATTCAATTTGAAGACGTAACACGCCCCACTTTTAGCAAGCTTGGTGAAATATATGTAGCAAAGGACGGCGATCTTTGGATAGTTTCAAATTCAGGAAGATTAGAAAAATACAATCCAGAAAACGTTAATTTCAAAGCTATTAAAAGTGTCAATAATGTGAGTACACTTATTCAAGATGAAGCTTTCAACTATTATTTGGGAACTTATGAAAATGGTATTTATAAAATCAACCATAAGAATGGCGATACGCTTCAATTTTTAAAACCAGAAGATTCCAAACGCACTATTTATGATTTTCTTGAATTATACAACAATACCATCTTGGCTACTACAGACAATGGTTTCTTCATAATTAATAATGATAGCTATGAATTTCAACCAATTAGGCCTGAGACGAACTTCAGTACTATTACTCAGTCTCAAAACAATACTTTTTACTTGGGAAGTTACGGAAAAGGACTTTTTATAAAGCAACGAAACGAGGCAGATTTTAGTCAGTTTAAAGGTTTTAAAAATGCAGAAATACCTGAAGATTTAATTATTCAAGACCTTTTAGTTGATAAGCGTAACCAGCTGTGGATTGCTACCTACGGACGCGGTGTTTATTTGGTAAATTTTGAAAAACAAACCATTCAAAACTTCACTGAAAATAAAAACAATCCTTATGCCTTGCACTATAACGATGTACTGTCTTTGTTTGAAGATAATACAGGAACCGTTTGGCTAGGTACTGACGGAACTGGGTTGAGTTATTATGACGAATACTTGATAAAGTTCAATGTGCTTACTAACGATCAAGTGCCGTTAAACGTGAATGTGGACGTTATTAGAGCGATTACAAATGATACTGAAAATAATACTTGGGTAGGAACTTCAGGAAAAGGATTGACTCGTTTTAATATAGATAAACAAGATTTTTACACCTACACTACTCAGAATTCAGATCTTTTGGGAGATAGAATTATGAGTTTATTGTTTGATGAACGAATACTTTGGATAGGGCATCAAACACACGGTTTGCAAATGATGGATGCCAAAGGGAAAATAACTTCTTTTAAAGAAACTGCTTTATTCACAATTTGGAAAATTTATAAAGATAAAAACGGAGCATTGTGGCTTTGTACAAGAGATCACGGTTTGCTTCAGTTTGATAAAAACAAAGGAATTATTCAGCAATTCACAATAGAAAATTCAAACCTCTCTACCAATAATATTAGAACAGTTGAACAAGGAAAGGAGGGTGAACTATGGATAGGCACAGAAACTGACGGTCTTTTTAAATTAAATACCCAAACTAATAGTATTGAAAATGTTGAAATTGTAAATGGCAATATAAAATCACTTTATTTTAATGGTTCTGATCTTCTAATAGGAACAAACGGCGACGGACTGCAAATTCTTAATACCAATGCCATAACTGCTGGTAAACAAGAAAAAGCCATTAAAAAATATAAAACTGCAGAAGGTTTGCCAAACAATGTTATTTACGGAATTCTCCCAGATAACGAAGGGTATTTATGGATAAGCAGCAATAAAGGTATTTCAAAACTAAAATTTGAAGAGAATTCTATTTCAGTCATTGATAACTATAGTAATTATGATGGCTTGCAGGCTTTTGAGTTCAATACAGGTGCTTATTTTAAAGACAAAAATGGCATGCTATATTTTGGCGGTTTGGCAGGGATTAATTGGTTTAATCCGAATCAATTATCGTTTAATCCAATACAACCAAAAACTGTTATTTCAGGATTTGATGTTTTTAACAAAAGTCGAAATCTCACACCAAATCAAAACCTTAAATATGATGAAAATACGTTAACATTTACGTTTTCCTCATTACATTTTTCGCAGCCAGAGCGCAACGAATATAGATATAAACTCATAAACAACGATGCAGATTGGATTGCCGCTGGAAATACCAATCTTGCACATTACACCAACCTCCCGCCAAATGATTATGAATTTCAAGTAATTTCTAGCAATTATGATGGCGTTTGGAATATGGAGCCTGCAACCTATTCATTCACAATTTTGAAGCCTTGGTACACCACAAACTTGGCAAAAGTCTTTTATTTATTGTTGTTTCTTTCGTTTGCATTTTACCTCTACAGATATCTAAAATGGCGTTGGGAAATAAAAACCCAGTTGCAACTGGAGCTCGAGGAAACGGCAAGACTTAAAAAACTGGATGAATTAAAAACTAAGCTTTACACAAATATTTCGCACGAATTTAGAACGCCATTAACCCTTATTTCTGGGCCTATTGACAATCAATTGGCGAAACCAGAAATCTCTGAACGAGATAAAATGGAACTGTCCCTAGTTAAACAAAATGCAGAACGGCTGCTAAATTTGGTAGATCAAATGCTCGAATTGTCTATGATAGATTCAGGACAGCGAAAATTAGCCATACAACAAGGAAACCTTTCGGTATTGCTTAAACAGATTGTTAGTGCATTTCAATATAAAGCAAATCAAAAGCGGATAACTATTTCTAGTAAAATCAACGATTTAAATAGTGTTTGGTTTGATAAGGACATTATAGAAAAAGTGACTTCAAATCTTTTTTCGAACGCGGTAAAATACGCACCTATAGATAGCATCATTGTTTTTGAAGCAAACAAACAAGAAGGAATGTTGGTGCTCTCAGTTATAAACGAAAGTGATAGTATAAGCAAAAAAGATTTAAGTAAACTATTTCAACGTTTTTATCAGGACAATAAACTTTCAGAAGGTGTAGGGGTTGGTTTGGCCTTAGTTAGAGAATTGATTGCACTTTCCAAAGGAAGTATTATTGCTAATAATATTGATGATGACAGGATTCAGTTTACGGTTTCGCTTCCTATAAATAAAGAAGCTTTTGAAGATGAGGTTATAATTACTAATGAAGAGGCTATAACTGAAACCGAAATAGTACAAACGATTAATATTTCAAACAAAGAAAAACCACTGCTTTTGATTGTTGAAGACGAAGCTGATATTCGAGCGTTTATTAGTTCAATATTTAAATATAACTATCAAGTTTCTGAAGCTGAAAACGGAAAGATAGGTGTAGAGAAAGCGTTAAAAGATCTCCCAGATCTAATTATCAGCGACATAATGATGCCTGTAGTAGATGGCATTGAGCTATGCAACACGCTTAAAAAAAACGAACTTACTAGCCACATCCCAATTATTCTTCTCACCGCAAAGGTTGGCGAAGAAAACGAAATTGAAGGCATAAAAACAGGAGCCGATGTTTATGTAACGAAGCCTTTCAGCAGTGAAAAACTAAAAATCAGGGTCGAAAAACTTATTGAAAACAGAAGAAACCTGCAAAAGCATTTCAGTAAAACTCTTAGCATCAATCCAGAGATGGCAATTACTTCAACCGAAAGTGATTTCTTAATACGTTTACAGAAAGTATTGGATGGCCATATAACTAATTCCGAATTCACGAGTGATAGTTTTGGAAAACTAATGCTGATGAGTCGCACTCAACTTCACCGAAAATTAAAAGCAATTACAGGAATGTCTACTAGCGAGTTTATACGTTCACAGCGTTTAAAATTGGCTGTAGATTTACTTAGAAAATCAGATGCGAACGTTTCAGAAATTGCCTACCAAGTTGGATTCAATACACCTTCTTATTTTGGTAAATGTTTCAAGGAAACGTATGGCTGTACCCCAAATGAATATCTTTCGAACAATCTTTAAATCCTATTAAATAGCCTAATCTGTTCTTCTGAAACATTTCTTCTATGTTTTGGAACATCTGTAACATCCTTCAATTTTCTTTCTTTATAAATTTGATAAGAGTAAAAGGCTTAATCAATGAAAAATTCCCTTGAAAAAAATAAAAAAGACGATGTTATTTATATGAGCATCGATCATCTTAAGCAAGGTAAATATGAATTGAAAATTCTTTTAGACAACAAAGTATTGAAAACCATAAAATTTTTAAAATTATGAATCGCTGAGACTTTAAGTAATTTGAGTTGTTTAATTAGTAGTAAATGAAGCGGTAAAAGTTCAATATTTTTATCGCTATTTTTGCATCTAATACTAATTCGTTTTTATAAATGTCTTCTAATACTATTGAAAAGTTGCAATGGCGTTACGCAACAAAAAGATTTGATGCTTCAAAAATTCTTACCGAAGAAAAGCTAACTATTTTAAAGGAAACTTTTAATCTTACAGCAACTTCTTTTGGCTTACAACCTTTAAAATTGGTTGTGATAAGCAAGCCCGAATTAAAAGAGAAGTTAATGCCGTTTACATACCATCAAACGCAAGTTCGCGATGCATCTCATTTACTTATTTTATGTATAGAGAGTAAAATTAATGAAGATTTTATTTTAGATCATTTTAAAAGGGTTGAAGGAACCCGCAATACGCCACGAACAATTTTAGAACCTTTTGAAAAGAATTTGATTGCATCTTTCACAGAGAAAAACAGCCAAGAGATTCGCGATTGGATGATAAATCAACTTTATTTAACTTTGGGAGCGCTACTAACAGTTTGCGCTGTTGAAGAAATAGATGCTTGCCCAATGGAAGGTTTTGAACCAGAAAAATACGACCAGTTTCTCGAATTAGATAAACGAGGACTAGAATCTGTTATCGTTATGCCTGTAGGCTATCGCGATGAATCAGATTTTTTTAAAGACCTTAAAAAAGTACGTCGCGGCGTTGAAGAACTTATAATTGACTTGGATTAATTTTTTAAATTAAATAGCATAGTTCTCAGCTGAATACGCAACTCTTACCTTGGGCAATCATCTTGGTTAAAGATGTAATAGGAAATAAAAAATAATAATAAAAAATAAAAAATGCCTGGATTTGAAATTTTTGGCGCCGAAGAGCGCAAGCAAGTAAACGAAGTATTAGAAACTGGTGTTTTGATGCGTTACGGTTTTGACGGGATGCGTAACAACCACTGGAAAGCTAAAGAATTTGAAACAGCTTTTGCCAAAAGAATGGGCTTAGAATATTGCCAATTAGTTTCCAGCGGAACGGCTGCTTTAACAGTAGCTTTGTCTTCTGCAGGCATTGGAGCAGGCGATGAGGTTATTATGCCAACCTTCACTTTTGTGGCGAGTTTTGAATCTATTTTAGCTTTGGGGGCAGTACCGATTTTGGTAGATATTGATGATACTTTAACGCTAAGTCCAAAAGCGGTGGAAGCAGCTATCACTTCAAAAACCAAATGCGTTATGCCAGTACATATGTGCGGTTCTATGGCAGATTTAAAAGCGTTGAAGACAATTTGCGAAAAGCATAATTTAATACTTTTAGAAGACGCTTGTCAAGCAATCGGAGGAACTTACGATGGAAAACCTCTTGGAAGCTACGGCGATTTAGGTTGCTTTTCGTTTGATTATGTAAAAACCATCACTTGTGGTGAAGGTGGGGCAATTATTACAAATAATGAAAAGTATGCACTAAACGCAGATCATTATCAAGATCACGGTCACGACCATGTTGGCAAAGACCGTGGAGCAGAAACCCATCCTTTTTTAGGATATAATTTCCGCATTTCTGAATTGAATGCTGCTGTTGGCGTAGCACAGCTCAATAAATTAGATGAAATTTTAAAAACTCAAAAACAGAATTATTCAATACTTCGTAAAGCTTTGGAAACAGTTGAAGGTGTTACTTTCAGAAGAGTTCCCGAAGGTGGCGTAGAAAATTATTCGTTTCTGAATTTTTTCCTTCCAACTGAAGAGTTAACCAAAAAAGCACACAAAGCTTTGTCTGAAGCTGGCGTAGATGCTTGTTTCTATTGGTACACTAACAATTGGCACTATATAAACGGTTGGGAACATTTGCGAAATTTAAAATCTTTAGGAAATCTTTCTTCCGAAGTAAAAAACCAAATGCAGGATTTAAATAACACAGACTTTTCAAAAAGCGATGCTGTTATGAGCCGAACAATTTCCTCGTTGATAAAAATTGGTTGGACAGAAATACAAGTTAGCGATAGGGCAGAAGCTATGAAAAACGCTATTAATTCCATTCTTTCATAATAGATACCTTTATTAATGAAGAAACTACTTCTATATATTATTTTATTCTTTTCAATAAATTCTTTTTCCCAAGAAGCAGTAACCATAAAGTTAGATTCCCTCTTTTACGGACTTAAAAAGGTACATACATTAAACTTCTATGTGGAAGATGTTATAGATAACAGACTCTACAACGAATATATTGGTATTGCCCAGTATGGAATTTACAATTACCCAGTTCCTTTAAAATTTGAAAGCTCCTTAAAAAATGAATTAGGAGATTTTTTTAAACGAATGTTTCCTTTTGAAAATTCTAAAATTCCAGTAACAATAAGGGTTAATGATTTATTCATCAAAGAAGATCCAAAATTTTTAGTTGAAGTAGGCGATTTAAACTTTCAATTTGATGTTTTGAAAAAGGAAAGGGAAGGTCTTTATAGCTTGATTTATAGTTATTCCATTACATCCAAAAGGAATACGTTTGACGCTACAATCGGTAATATTGGTCACTTGGCAGGAATTTTATTCGAGTCAATTGATTTAATCTCAACTAAAATTGATGTTTCTAAAACTGGGAGACCAATAAAATTGGCATATATAGAAGAACCAACGATTCTAACCCAAAAGCCCACTCCGGGATTTTATAAAACCTATGCTGAATTGGCTAACAATTTACCAGATGTTAGTTTAAAATTCAATATTAAAGATAAATCAAAGAATAAAGGCAGCAAGACTATTGAGATTACAGACGCTAATGAAATGCCTTGTGAATATTTTTCATATTTTAATGGTGAGAGTTTTTATCTGAACTCAAGTTTTTATAACAATTCAGATTATTTTATAAAAACATACCATATCGATAATTTTCTGCTCTTTACAGAAGATTTCATTGCAGACGATTATATAACTGCATATACTATTGCAAAAGGACGTTCAGGGTATAAATATGTAAAATCAAGACGCCCAATAATTTTTAACCTAGCCGATGGAAAGTTTTATCCAGTGAAAAGAGAAAACATGACTAGATTACTAGAAGAGAAATATCCAGATTTGTATAAGAAGTTTAAGAAAAACGAAAAAAAGGATATTCAAGAAACTTATGAAATAATCAAGTTTCTTTTTGAAAAAGAAGATGCAAAATGGGTTAGGGAGCGGCTTGCTAATTAATAGCTCACATACTCCATAATCTCCAATCCATACCCAATCATCCCAACACGCTTGGTTTGCTCACTATTTGAAAGCAATCGTATTTTGTGAATTCCTAAATCGTGAAGAATTTGTGCGCCAATCCCGAAATCTTTGCTGTCCATCTCTATTCTTGGAGCTTTAGCAATTTCATTTGGTTTTTGTGTTTCTTTTAATTCCTTCAATCGGCTTAAAAGGTTCAACGATTGACTTTGTTGATTCACGAAAACAATTGCGCCTTTTCCTTCGTTGTTCAAAACGTTGAACATATCATCAAGTTTTTGCTCGGCATTGTTTGTTAGGGTTCCCAGAATATCGCTATTTACCAAAGTCGCGTTTACGCGAACTAAAACTGGTTCATTTTCTTTCCAATTTCCTTTTGTAAGCGCAATATGAATTTGATCGTTTGTGGTTTGTTTGTAAGCTCGAAGTCTAAAATCTCCAAATTTTGTATTTATTTTGAAATCTTCCTTTTTTTCAATCAAGGAATCGTGTTCCATTCGGTATTTCACCAAATCTTCAATGGAGATAAGTTTTAAATCGAATTTTTTGGCAACTTTCATTAACTGTGGAAGTCGCGCCATTGTTCCGTCTTCATTTAAAATTTCAACCAAAATCCCTGCTGGTTTCAAACCTGCAAGTCTCGCTAAGTCTATGGCAGCTTCGGTATGGCCTGTTCTTCTTAAAACGCCACCTTCCTTTGCTCGAAGTGGAAAAATGTGTCCCGGTCTTCCTAAATCGTTAGCTTTTGTGTTTTCATCAACCAACGCTTTTATGGTTTTTGAACGGTCGTGAACTGAAATTCCAGTGGTACAACCGTGACCAATCAAATCTACTGAAACTGTAAATTGGGTGTGGTGAAGCACTGTGTTGTTTTCCACCATCATATTTAAACCGAGATCGTTGCAGCGTTCTTCAGTTAATGGAGCGCAAATTAGACCTCTTCCGTGGGTTGCCATAAAGTTTATCATTTCTGGCGTAACCATTTCGGCAGCGGCAATGAAGTCTCCTTCATTTTCTCTGTTTTCGTCGTCAACCACAATGATTATCTTCCCATTGCGGATGTCTTCAATAGCTTCTTCAATAGTATTTAGTTGAACGGAATTTTCTTTTTCTGTGGAAATCATAGCTGTAAATAATGTGGTGCAAAGATAGTAGAAACGTCCATAACTAAACATTTCAATTGGGGATTCTTTGGGTGGAATTTTTACTATATTTATGTTGCGAACTCTGTGGTTAAAAAAATCACTTCTTTTTCCTCTTTAATCCGAACAACCGCCCAATCCGCTGCAAAAATGAATCAAAATCAAAAATACCTTGATCGGTAGTTGCACGATAGGTAAGCCAAACGCTTAACGGAAGCATAATTCCCGTACTTAGCCAAGTGGCGATAAACGGATGCATGGTGCCATCTTCAGCACTGTTTTTCGCAAATATACCAATGAAATGATATGTCAAAAACAGTAAAATAGCAACTACCATCGGTAAACCCATTCCACCTTTACGGATGATGGCTCCTAGCGGTGCGCCAACAAAAAATAGGATGATACAAGCAATTCCCAAAGCATATTTTTCGTGAAGTGCTATTTCGGTTTTGTTTAATCGTTTTGCTTTTTCTTTAAATTCCACCTTTTTTGCATCAACGGTTTGTAGTGTTCCTTTTGCGTTATTCAATGCGAGTTTTACTATTTGAACTTGCTGCGTGGGATTATAAATTTCGAGAATAGTACTGATGTCTGGTGGTCTAGCAGTATCACTAATTTTATTTTCTTGGAATTTTTCAACACCGCTACGGTAATACATGTTTTTGGTATAGGCAGCAATATCTCTGGAATAAGTATTTGAAAGTGAATCAATTTCAACCCCAAGCTCGCTAATATTGTACATATTCTGGTTGTTCAGATCGTTTTCTTTATCAATATCTTTAGCGTTCAGTTCTGTGAGGTCAATATTTATAGAATATTCGTCAAAATAACTTTTAGCGAACGGTTCTGCTTTTTGCTTTGCTGGAGTTTTTGCCTGAATTTCTTCGTAATAATTTCCTTCCTTTAAAATTAGTGAGAGTGTGTTACTGCCTTCTTGACTGGCAAGTTCACCATTATTAGCAACGATAACTGTAAAGTTTCCGTTTGGTCGTGTTTCATTTTTCTTATGAATTACAACATCTTTCAAGTATTGATCGCGATCGCCACTTTTCTTTTCAACTTT
The DNA here is from genome assembly GCF_000265385.1 of Aequorivita sublithincola DSM 14238. Taxonomy (NCBI): domain Bacteria; kingdom Pseudomonadati; phylum Bacteroidota; class Flavobacteriia; order Flavobacteriales; family Flavobacteriaceae; genus Aequorivita; species Aequorivita sublithincola. The sequence goes on along the minus strand of NC_018013.1, from coordinate 3,329,382 downwards.
AATATTGAACATATCGCCAATTTGGCTGAATTGTCCTTCAGAAATAACCATAGACGGCTGAAACTGCGAGATATTTCTACGCAAGTTTTGCCATTTGTATTCGGAATAGGGGATTACGTTGTTTGCAAAAAAGAAGGCGGTAATAGAAAGTACAACAATAAAACCAATCACACTTCCCATTGCCCTTTGTAGCGAGATTCCAGTAGATTTCATTGCGGCAAACTCATACTTTTCAGCAAAGCTTCCAAAAACCATTAAGGAGGTGACCAAAATTGTGAGGGGAAGTACTAATGGAATTAGTCGTGGCGAGACATACCAAAGAAATTTTAGAATAATCCAGACGTCCAAATCTTTACCCGCAAGTTCAGAAATATAGAGCCAAATGGTCTGCAGGACAAATATGAACATTAAAATAATGAAGACGCTTACAAACGTCTTCAAAAAGGTTACTAATATATACCTGTCCAGTATTTTCACGTAGGGTTAAAGCTTGTTTAAGTAGTAACCGTCTTTTTTGTATTTGGCCTCGTCAAAAGTAAACAAGGTTTTGGAAACAGGTTGATTTGTTTTGAATGAATTAACCGTAAGTGTGTATTTAGTACCCTTAGCATCGGTCTGAATCAATTTGTAAATATGCTTTGTTTGCGAATCGATGCCCAAAAGAATGTCTTTTATTTCGGCTTTTGAATCAATTGGAATCAATTTTACAAACTGAATTTTTCTACCTTTTACGTTTTGCTCAATGTCCATTTTGTAAGTATAACCTTTTTCATAAAAAGTGAGCATTTTTGAAGGCGTAACTTCTTTGTCATCCTTCGGATTGTATGCCGAAATGGTCACCTCTTCATCCTCTGGAACAATGGTGTAAATATTTTTTCCGTCGAAAATACGTGTGGTTCCAAGCATATTTAGCACATACTTATCGCCTTGAAGCGTAACATCGCCACGAGTTTCTTGGTTTACGTTTTCTTTGGAATTGTTCAAGTTGTATTTAAAGTCGATAGTAATATTATCGTAGCTTTTCGCTTTTGCTGAAACTTCCTTAAGCAAGGTTTTTGCATCCTGAGCTTGAGAGAAAGTTGTAATAAAAAGAGCGATTAAAATAATTGTTAACTTCTTCATTTTAATTGTTATTTGTTTCGTTATCTAAAAGTTGATTTAAAGCATCAATCGTTGGAACCGTGACTTGTCTGGCTTTGCTGCCTTCAAAAGGGCCAACGATACCCGCCGCTTCCATTTGGTCTATTATTCTACCTGCACGGTTGTACCCAAGTTTAAGCTTTCGTTGTAATAATGAAGCAGAACCTTGTTGCGCAATTACCAATACTTCTGCGGCTTCGCGGAACAATTTGTCGCGTTCCCCTATGTCATTATCAAGATTTGTGCCACCTTCCTCGCCAACATATTCTGGCAGTAAATATGCATCTGGATATGCTTTTTGTGAGCCAATAAAGTCTGTAATATCTGCAACCTCAGGAGTATCTACAAAAGCACATTGTATTCTAGTTAATTCATTACCTTGTGTGAAAAGCATATCCCCACGGCCTATAAGTTGGTCTGCGCCAGAATTGTCCAAAATGGTTCGTGAATCTATCTTACTCGTAACCCTAAAAGCAATACGAGCTGGGAAGTTTGCTTTTATAATACCTGTAATTACGTTTACAGAAGGTCTTTGCGTTGCAACAATTAAATGAATACCAATTGCTCTTGCAAGCTGGGCTAGACGGGCAATTGGAGTTTCAACTTCCTTTCCAGCGGTCATTATTAAATCTGCAAATTCATCTATTACCAAAATTATATAAGGTAAAAAACGATGTCCTTCATTAGGGTTTAGTTTTCTGTTTTTGAATTTAGTATTGTACTCTTTAATATTACGAACCATTGCGTCTTTCAGCAAATCGTAACGCGCGTCCATTTCAATACAAAGTGAATTTAAGGTGTTTATCACTTTGTTTGTATCTGTAATTATCGCTTCTTCAGTATCTGGAAGTTTAGCTAAGTAATGCCTTTCTATTTTGTTGAAAAGTGTAAGTTCCACTTTTTTGGGATCTACCAAAACGAATTTTACTTCAGCAGGATGTTTTTTGTACAAAAGTGAAGTAAGCACGGCATTTAAACCAACCGATTTACCTTGACCCGTTGCACCAGCCATAAGCATATGCGGCATTTTGGCAAGATCTACTACAAATGTTTCATTGCTAATAGTTTTACCAAAAGCTATGGGAAGTTCCATTTCTGCATTTTGAAACTTAGCAGAAGCAATCACCGAGCGCATGGAAACCATTTTTGGGTTTTTGTTTGGCACTTCAATACCAATGGTTCCACGACCTGGAATTGGCGCTATAATACGTATTCCTAATGCTGAAAGGGAAAGCGCAATATCGTCTTCAAGGTTTTTTATTTTTGAAATTCTGACTCCAGCATCTGGCACAATTTCATAAAGTGTTACGGTTGGTCCTACTGTGGCTTTTATGCTGGAAATACCAATTTTATAATTGTTTAGCGTTTCAACAATTTTGTTTTTGTTTTCTTCAAGTTCTTCTTGGTCAATTGTAATTCCAGCACCCACTGTGTGATCGCGTAGCAGATTAATACTTGGGAATTTATACTTGCTCAATTCCAGCGTAGGATCAAATTCGCCAAAATCTTTTACTAACTGTTCACTTTTATTTTCTACTTCTTCTTCCTCGGTGGCGGTTTCAACTTCCATTTCCACATCGCCTTCAATATCAGACTTTAGAATTATTTTTTCAAGGGGTGGTGGAGTGGTTACTTTTTCTTCAATATATGGTTCTGGAAGTTCTTCGTCATCTTCAACTTCATCTTCGTTTTTGATTTCAATTTTGTTTTCGATTTCATTCGAAGCTAATTCCGAAGTAATTTGCTTTTTTGACTTTTTCAAAGCATCTACAGCCATTTCAGGAGTTAGTTTTAACCGAACTACTAAATAGATTATCAACACGAAAATCATAACGAGCATTGCACCAACAAAGCCCATATAATCTTGCATCAGGTCATTGGTTTCATACCCTATAATTCCGCTGAAAATGCTCGTTTTTTCGCCAAAGAATCCGAAGAATACCGAAATCCAAAGCATCAATAGCAATCCCCAAAACCAGAATTTGGCTAATTGTTTTTTAGCATAATCAAAGAAATAATAAACGCCGGTAAGAATTACAAGGGAAGCTAAAATAAAGGCAGAAATACCGAAGCCATCATAAATGAAGAAATGAGCCACGTTTGCACCAAACTTATTAAGCCAATTTTGAGTTTGCAGCTCACGTTCTGAAAGTAAACCGATTTCACTTTGGTCTGCTTGCCAAGTAAAAAAGTAGGAAACAAAGGAGAACAGCAAAGCTATTCCCAACAAAAACAAAAAGCTACCCAAAAGTATTTTCTGTTGTTTGGAAAGCGAAAAACTAATCTTTTTGCGCGGAGTTTTTGTGGTTGTTTTCTTCTTTTTGGCCATTAATGGAACGGTTGACTTTTCAGCAAAAATACAAATATCAATGAGGAAAATTTCAAATTAACATAAAAAACAAATTTGCCAATAGTTTGGTAGTTTTCAAATGTAATTTTAGTTCTATTAATTAAAGATTTCAGGTTCAATATTCATTATTATAATAGTTAAGGTCTTGAAGATTGAAGCTACTATATTTTTCTAATTTAATACTGAATTTTTCATATCAAAAGCCAATCCGATATATGTGTTGTTATTAAATTGAAATTCATCAATAATTTTCCAGCCTAGTTTTTGTGTGTGTGCTTTTTCAGAAATCACATTGATTTTATTGATGAAAGTTATTGAAATTGGATATTTTTTGACAAATTCAATCCTCATTTCTTCAAAGATTTGGTTTAATAAACCTTTGCTTCTGTAGGGTTTGTCTATGCAAACTGGACCGTATTGAAAACTATTTTTCACAGTTATTTCATTAGTATTGAATGACAATTGTGGAAATCGAGCCACCATAAAATTAAAAATTTCCCATTGTTTAAAATATTCCCAGCTTCCTGCGAAAGCATAGGCAATAATTAGATTGTTTTCATTTTCGGCAATGAAGATTCCGTTTTGTTTAGTAATTTCTTCTAATTGTGCGATTGTGAAAGGCGTAGTTACAAAGCCATTTTCACGATCCTTTTCGGATAGATTTTTAAATAAATATTTTTCTTGAAGCTGTTGCACTCCTTCAATATCACTTTTGCTTCCAATTCTTGTTTTTATCATTTTGATACTTTTTAAAATTGAACATATCAATAATTAACTCACAAGATATGTGATTTTACATTTTTTTAAAACCTAAAACTTCGGAATATAAATTATACATCCAATGACAACAGCAGTTAAAGCAGCAAAAAAGACAGCGCCGGCAGCTATATCTTTTATTAAACCAATTTTATTATGAAAGTCTGGATGTACGAAATCTGCAATCTCTTCTGCTGCGGAATTTAAGCCTTCTGTGCTCAAAACCAATCCAATAGATAAAATCTGAAACATCCATTCGGTTGCAGAAATTTCAAAATAGAACCCAGCAATGGTCATAACTATACCAATTATAGCTTGAACCTGTATGCTAGCTTCATTCCGAAGTAAAAGGAAAGCGCCTTTTATGGCATAACCGCCACCTTTTAAACGCTTTCCCAAATAGGTATTCCACATTATAAAAGTGGTTTTAATGCTGCTTGATAATTAGGCTCTTCGCCAATTTCTGGAACAAGTTGACTGTGTATTACTTTTCCATTTTCGTCCAAAACCACCACGGCTCTTGAATGTAGTCCCTGAAAAGCACCAGTTGTCATATCTACGCCATAATTTTTTCCGAAGTTACCATCACGAAAATCTGAAAGCATTTCTAGATTATTAATTCCTTCTGCTGCGCAAAAACGTTTTTGGGCGAAAGGCAAATCTTTTGAAATGCAAAGAATTTTTGTATTATCTAGTTTTGAAGCTTCTTCGTTAAACTTTCTTGCCGAAGTTGCACAAACACCAGTATCTATGCTTGGAAAAATATTCATCACTACGCGTGAGCCTTTAAAATCTGAAAGTTTTTTCGAGCTTAAATCCTGTGCAGTAAGGTTAAAATCTGGAGCGGTATCTCCTGTATTTGGTAGGTTTCCAATTGTTTCTATTTCGTTTCCTCCTAATGTTATTGTAGCCATTATTTTAATTTTTAAAAATGAAGGATAAAGGTACCAATTCGTTTTTTGTTAAAGTGTCAAGAAGTTCTTAAAGAAAACGAATTCCTCTAAATGTAAAAGTCCCTTCACAAAATTGTAAAGGGACTTTTCAAAATAAATTATTAAATGCTATCGGTCTATAGAACCCAACACTTTTTGTGCAAATGTATTTGCAGCGTCGCGCTCTGGCATTCCGTCTTCAATCATTTTATGAACTTCTACCGCGCCGCAAAGGTTGGTAATTAGCTCTCCAATGATGTCTAGTTCTTCGTCTGTGATTCGGTTGTATTCACTAAACGACTCCAAAACTTCCACACAGTTTTCAATCTGTTCAATGGAATTGTTCTTTTGAATATGTCTAATTACTGGTAACTTCATCTACAAGATCTTTTAAAAGTTCGAATTTGTTGGTCTGTACTTGGTTTACCAATTCGCCATTTTTGAAAGTTGCGAAAGTTGGTAAATTATCTACATTCGCCATTTTTCTACTTTCCGGGAATTTTTCAGCATCCACCAAAACAAATTTATAATCTTCAGTTTCTGAAGCCAACTTTTTAAATTTCGGCTTCATCACTCTACAATTGCCACACCAACCTGCTGAAAATTGAACGATTACGTTTTTTTCTTCAGAAACCAGCTGTTGCAGGCTATCATCTTTTAATTCAATTACCATAATTAATTTCTTAAGTATGTTGCAACACCTTCGCGATTAGCGATCATTGCTTCTTTTCCTTCTTCCCAGTTTGCTGGACAAACTTCCCCGTTTTTCTGAACGTGTGCGTAAGCATCTACCAATCTAAGGTATTCGTTTACATTTCTACCTAGTGGCATATCATTTACACTTTCGTGGAAAATTTTCCCTTCTTCGTCAATTAGGTAAGTTGCACGATACGTAACGTTACTTCCATCTACCATCAAAAGGCCTGTTTCTTCATCATAACGTTCGTTTGAAATATCAAGAATACCAAGTGCGTTTGAAAGGTTGCGGTTCGTGTCTGCAATTAAAGGATAAGTAACACCTTCAATTCCACCTTGATCCTTTGGAGTGTTCAACCAAGCAAAGTGAACTTCCGCAGAATCACAAGATGCTCCAATAATCATTGTATTTCTATCTTCAAATTTTGAAAGTACTTCTTGAAAAGAGTGAATTTCAGTTGGACAAACAAATGTGAAATCTTTTGGATACCAAAAAAGCAATACTTTTTTGTTGTTCTTTTTTGCTTCTTCAAGCACGTTTAGTTTAAAAGTGTCTCCCATTTCGTTCATTGCATCTACTGTAATGTTTGGGAATTTTTTTCCTACTAATGACATATTTTATTATTTATTGTTATTGTTTATTTACTACGGCAAAGATAGGAAGTATGCCCGCTGAAGGAAGATATAACGAATGGATTAACTTATAAACCGATAGGTTTTGATAATAGGTTAATTTTTTAACAATAAATAAAAGTTATATGTCTTTGTTTGAATGAAGTAGAAATATTTTAAAAATAGATGAAAGATCAAAATTGTTTCGATTAATTATTTTTGAAATAAAATAGGTAGTCCTACGTCTTAAGTCTTATCGTCTTATGTACAGTAAATTATGCTTTTACTGGAGAAGCGAGCTGTCTAATTTTTATCCTGAAAGCGGCAAAAAGAAGTGTCATAAAAGGACTCAGCCAGTTAAAAATTGCATAACCTGCATAATGAAGTGTATCTACACCCAAAACAGTACTCTGATAGGCTCCACAAGTATTCCACGGTACCAATACAGAAGTAACAGTACCAGAATCCTCCAATGTTCGCGAAAGGTTTTCAGGAGCAAGGCCTTTATCTCTAAAAGCTTTTGCATACATTTTTCCGGGGATTACAATTGCTAAATATTGGTCGCTCGCCGTTACATTTAATGCCAAACAGCTAAAAACGGTACTAGCAAATAATCCAAAAACAGTATGAAATACTTTTAATAATGCTTTACTAATTGCAGCCAAAGCACCAATAGCATCCATAACTCCTCCAAAAGTCATTGCACAAAGAATTAGCCAAATGGTTGGAAGCATTTTGCTCATACCCCCTCCGGTAAATAATCCTTTTAGTGCTTCATTGTCTGTTGGAATTGAAGATTCTATGGTAATAGCGTTCATAATTCCTCTATATGCTGTTCTAAAATCCAAAGAAGTTCCACCACCAATAGAGGTTACAATTTCTGGTTGAAAAATTAATGCGGCAACTCCACCTAAAAGAGTTCCTATTAATAAGGCGATTAAAGGAGAAGTTTTCTTGATAATTAACACAATCACTATAACGGGAACTACAAACAACCAAGGACTAACGTGAATTGCCTTATTTACGGAAGCTAAGATTAAATGCGTATCTGCTTTTCCGGTAGTATCTAAATTGAGACCTATAATAATAAAGACAATTAAGGTAATAATGATTGTAGGTACGGTAGTGTAAAGCATGTACTTAATGTGAGTAAACAAATCCGTTCCAGCCATTGCTGGAGCAAGGTTTGTTGTATCGCTCATTGGTGAGATTTTATCACCGAAATAGGCGCCAGATAGCACAGCACCAGCCGTCATTCCTAATGGAACGTGCAGAGCATCTGCAATACCAATTAAGGCAATACCCACCGTTGCTGAAGTTGTCCAACTACTTCCCGTTGCAACAGAAATTATTGCACAAATAATAACACAGGCGGCAAGAAAAATTGTTGGATTCAATACTTGTAGACCATAATAAATCATCGTTGGTATAATACCGCTTATGAGCCAAGTTCCGGCCAAAGCTCCAACCATTAGTAGAATTAAAATAGCACTAGCTGTAGATTTTATGTTTACAGCTACTTCCTCTACCATTTGCTCAAAATTCACTTTGTTGAAAAAACCAACAATAGCAGCTACGGCAGCGCCAAGCAAAAGAACAAATTGATTACTACCTCCTAAAGGGTTATCGTCTTCACCATTATAAGCCACAAGTACATTGTACGCCAACATTGCAATCAATGCAACAACAGGAATCAGTGCCTCCCAAATATTCAGTTCTACGTTTTCTACAACTTGGTCGTCTTTGGGATCTGTTGGCTTGATGTCTTGGCTTTGCATACGGAAGTAATATTTTTTGGTATGTAATGTTACGATTTTGTGAAAAGGTATGCAAATTAAACAAAAATGAATAAAAATAATCTGGTCTACTTAATTTAAACTCTAGGACTCTTCTTGTTTCTTTAATACAAAGTTTTTTTTGTCATTAATAAATTGTTAATTATCATTAGGAAAAAACTTAAACAATTGTAAGTTTGCGAAAAATTAATTTATGAAATTTTTATCCCCAATTTTAATTGTATTTGCAATAACGTTTTCATCCTACGCTCAGGTGGGAGTTGGAACAACAACACCCAGAGCTGCTTTGGAAATAAACAGTTCCATACCTGGCGGTTTATTAATTCCAACTTATGCATTAAGGGGAAATATTGATACTAATACCGTTATAAATCCCAACGGAGGTGCTTTGGTTGCAGGAACATTAATATTCAATACAGCAACAATTATTGGAAATAATCCAATTACTCCTGGATATGTTTATTGGAACGGAACTATTTGGGTACAAATGACACCGGCGGCTTCTGTTGATAAATGGAATTTAAGGGGAAACACCGTTGTAGACGCCGACTTTTTAGGAACTATAAATGATAAACCAATAAAATTTAGAGTAAAGAATATCGAACGTGTTCAATTTACAAATAGTGGACAGATTGTGCCAATAAATCTAACAGAAAGTATATTAATTGGCGAAAATTCTCGCGTCGGTTTAAATAATGTTGAACAGGGTGTTTCAATAGGAAAAAATGCTATTACGAATCAATACCGGTCAGTTGCGGTAGGTTCGGAAGCTGAGGCAATCGGAGATAGATCAGTTGCATTAGGAGAGGGTGCAAGGGCAACTACAAATAATGCGGTTGCTCTTGGTTCTAGGGCAGAAGCTATATCTGCAAATACTGCAAGCGCAGTGGCAATTGGAGTTTTAAGCAAAGCACGAGGTTCTAGTTCCATAGCAATTGGAGATACATCAGAATCATTTGGTGCTAATTCTGTAGCTATCGGTAATAGAGCGCAATCTAATTTTAATGATCCAAATAAAACGAACGGGATTGCTATTGGTTTAAGAAGTAAAGCAGAAGGTGCAAGTTCAACAGCAGTAGGTCAAGTTGCTCAAGCTATTGGAGATAACTCAGTTGCAATAGGAGATATTTCCCAAGCAACTAATTCAAATACTATTGCTGTGGGGCGTGATGCGCAAGCAACAGGTTCTAACTCAACTGCGGTAGGTCAGGCTAGTAGAGCTATTCAAACAAACTCATCCGCTTTTGGAAATGGAGCAGTAACCACATTAGCAAACCAAGTTGTTCTTGGAAATACAAGTATTGCCGAAGTTAAAACAGCGGGTAAATTAAATATTGGACGCACTGACAACAATACAAATTATATTATGCCAAATACACGTGGAGCTAATAATCAAGTTCTACAAACAGATGGGTCAGGAAATGTTACTTGGAAAACACCAACTGCTGGAGGAAGTGTAGCACCGAAATATGGAGAGATATTTTTAAAAGATGATGTAGATTTCCAATTTTCTCAATATAATGATAACCTTGCTTTGCCTGCAAGTTTTGCTGCTGGAAACGGAAGCGCCAATGTCGATTTACTTTTGAATGGAATTAGATATACCGGATCCCCGAGTTCTGCACCATTTAAGGTAACTTATACAATCACTTATAAAGTTATGAACGGAATGATTCCCTATGCTCCTGATATTAAATCTGTTGAATTTTATCTTTCAAAAAATAATTCTGGTAGAATACCTTCTACATCAATTTATACAGAAATCACAGATGACAAAATACATACTGTTACGGTAGTAAAAATTTTACAGCTTGATGCAGAACAAACTTATTTTATCCAGGCAGGTAAGACAGATTCTGCCACACCAAATGCTCAAACGCCAAAAATTAAAATATTCGCTAATATGACCAATTTAACTATAGAGTCACTATAAAAAACACAGAAGGAATGTCCAAAAATTCTTTAAAAATTTAGCGCTAATTACAAAACCCCAACCTCAACCATACACTCCCGCATCATCTTATAAGTACGCGCAATATCATTATCGAGCCCAATTGAAAAACGAATCAATCCATCACTAAGACCCATTTCCTTTTGTTCTTCTTCAGGTATTTCTGAAGAAGTGGAAGAACCTGGCGCGCTGAAAAGCGTTTTGTAGAAACCAAGACTTACTGCTAAGTATCCAAGATTACGTTCTTGCATCAGTTCCATCAATTCGTTGGCTTTATCAATTCCGCCAACATCGATAGTTAACATGCCACCAAAACCGTATTCCTTATTCATCATTTTTTTGAATAGTTCATGACCAGAGTGCGATTTTAGACCTGGATAAACAGTTTTTAAACCATCAGCTTCAAACTTTTCAGCTAAATACAAAGCGTTTTCACTGTGCTGTTTTATGCGAATATGAAGTGTTCTAAGGTTTTTCAAGATTGAAGCCGCACGAAGACTATCCATTGCAGGGCCTAAAAGCATATTTGCGCCATCAATCACGCTACGAAGGCTATTAATAAAATCCTGAGTTCCACAAGTTACGCCGCCCATGGTGTCGCTACTTCCATTGATGAATTTTGTTAAACTGTGCAAAACCACATCAGCTCCCATTTCAGCAGGAGAAAGGCTTAAAGGTGAAAACGTATTGTCAACCAACAATTGTAAGTTATGTTTTTTAGCAATTTTTGAAAGTGCTTCAATATCTGCAATCTCCAAAAGTGGATTGCTAACGGTTTCGCAATAAATGATCTTTGTGTTTTTTGTAATTGAGCTTTCCACTTGTTCAAGATTCGTGATATCTACAAAAGCCGTTTCAATATTCAATCTTGGAGCAAAGTTTTTTAGAAAAGCATAAGTTCCACCGTAAATTGTTCGGCTAGAAACTACGTGGTCGCCAGCTTTGCAGAGTTGTAAAATCGCTGGGGTTATCGCGCCCATTCCGCTAGCTGCAACATTTGCGGTTTCGGTGCCTTCCATCGCAGCTAATGCTTTGCCTAAATATAAATTGGAAGGGGTGGAATGACGCGAATAGAGATAACAGCCGTCTGCATTTCCTTCAAAAGTATCGAACATAGTTTTTGCTGAAAGAAAGGTATAGGTTGAAGAATCTGAAATGGAAGGATTAACTCCGCCAAATTCGCCAAAGTATTGTAAATCCTGAATATTGTCTGCGGGTTTGAAAGCCATAATCGTAGTTTTTTGGTTGTTGCACAAAATTGCGAAATTTGAGACGGATATAAAAATAAAGGCACTTTAATTATTCAAATTAAATCCGTATTTATGTGTCTTAAAATTAGAACTTTCATCGTTAATTTTTGATTATTAAAAAAGTACTTAATGCACATAAAATCACTTCTTTTCATAGCTTCTATTATTTTCACTTCCTGTAGCAGCATCAAAAAATATAATGAACAAATTAGCAAACTACATTCTCCACAAGAACTGAGAGAAGATGTTGATGCTGCATATAATCAGCTAAAAAAGTACCATCCACGGTTGTATCAATATACACCAAAAGAACAAATGGATTTTAAATTTGATAGTTTGAAAAATGCTATTAAAACTCCTTTATCTAGTAGAGATTTTTATGAAAAACTTGCGCCAGTAGTTGGAAGTGTGAGACAAGGTCACGTTAGTATTAGTCCTCCAAACATAAAGCGAAGCCGAAAAGAGCGAAAGAATTATAAAGATAAGGCCTTTGCTTTTAACACCATGGATTTTGAATATCTTGAAAACACATTATGGCTTACCAACGCCAAGGGCAAGGAATCTTTGCTTATTGGGAGTGAGGTCGCGGCTGTAGAAGATAAAACACCAAAAGAGCTCATCGAAAAATATAATACTCTGATTGCGAGTGATGGTTTCAATAAAACCTTATTTGATGGTATTGTTGGTTCAAGGTTTACGCGTTATTACCTTAAAAACAATGGCTTTCAAGATAGCATTCACGTAACTTTTAAAAACACGGATTCAATTTTTACTCGAACTATACTTTGGAAGAAGAAAAAGGATGCCAAAGAAAATTCCAAAGATTCTATTGCAAATGATAGTATTGATAAATTGGTTGTGAAAAAATTAACCAAAGAAGAAAGAAAAGCCGAAAGAACTGCAGAGCGTTTAAAAAGAAAATACAATAGTAAACGAGGATATATAGAAAGTAAAAATGAATATACCAGAACATTTGATTTAATAGGCGCTGACAGCTTAGTGGCTTATATGAAAATTAGAGGTTTTTCTAATGGAAACCCTGAGGATTTTTATGCAGAAAGTTTTAAAACCATAGACTCTTTAGGAGTTAAAACTATGATTTTAGACCTGCGAAACAATGGCGGTGGAAGTTTAGATGAAATTGATAACCTGTATTCCTATTTTACAGAAACTCCATACACACTTGTGGAACCTAGTGAAGTTACTACCAGAATTCCATTTCTACCTAGTTTTGTAAACAATACAAGCCCAGTTTTTCTTAAGGGCTTGGCTATAGTTTTTGCTCCAGTAATCATAACCCACAATCTTCTTAAAACGAAGAAAATAGATGGTACTATTTACTACAGATTAAAATCTTCCAAAGAACACAAACCCAATCCACAAAATTATAAAGGCAAGCTATACGTTTTAATAAACGGGAATTCCTTTTCTGCATCTTCCATTCTTTCCACACAATTAAAAGCAACTAATAAAGCAACATTTGTAGGTCAGGAAACAGGCGGCGCTTATAATGGCACGGTCGCAGGAATTATGAAAGGCTATGAACTGCCCAATTCTAAAATCGTGATGCGCTTAGGCCTAATGCAAATTGAAACCTTCTACAACGTTGAGCCCGATGGTTTTGGGGTTACAGTAGATAAAGAAATTATACCCACAAGAGCTGATAGAGAAGCAAAAAGAGATCCAGAAATTGACTGGATTTTAAATGATATAAAAAGCAATGAGTAAGTTTTTATATTAAAAATATTTTTGTTCCTATTCTGCATCACAAATAAAGCAGGAAAATTAATTGGCACGCGATAAATCACGAGCCTACGAATATGGTTAACTGAATACTGCTACTGAATACTGAACACTTTCAAAAAAACTTTAAAACCAATGAACAGTATTGTACCTTTGCCACTTCATTTAAAAAAAGATTCAAGATGTCAAAATATGATGTAGCAATAATAGGTTCAGGTCCTGGAGGATATGTAGCAGCAATACGTTGCGCACAATTGGGTATGAAAACCGCAATCATTGAAAAATATAGTGTTTTGGGTGGAACTTGCCTAAACGTGGGTTGTATTCCCAGCAAAGCATTGTTAGATTCTTCGCATCATTACGAAGATGCTATGAAGCATTTTGAAGAACACGGCATCGAGATTCCAGGCGATATAAAGCTGAATTTCAAAAAAATGATAGAACGCAAAGCTTCGGTTGTAGATCAAACTACCAAAGGAATTGCGTTTTTGATGGACAAAAACAAAATTGACGTTTTCACAGGAATGGGCGCTTTTAAAGATGCTACCCACATTGAAATCACAAATGGTAAGAAAACTGAAACCATTGAAGCTGCAAATACTATAATTGCTACTGGTAGCAAGCCTTCAACGCTTCCTTTTATAAAACTTGATAAAGACCGAGTTATAACTTCTACTGAAGCATTAAGTTTAAAAGAAATACCGAAACACCTTGTAGTTATTGGTGGTGGCGTGATTGGTCTTGAACTAGGTCAAGTCTATCATCGTTTAGGTTCAGAAGTTACTGTAGTTGAATATATGGACAGAATTATCCCAACAATGGATGCTGCTCAAAGCAAGGAATTGTTAAAGGTTATGAAGAAACAAGGTGTGAAATTCAATCTTTCGCATAAAGTTTCCGCAGTTTCTAAAAAGGGAAAAGAAGTAACCGTTACTGCAACCGATAAAAACGATAAAGAAGTTACATTCAAAGGTGATTATTGCTTGGTTTCCGTTGGAAGAAAACCTTACACAGATGGTTTAAAAGCTGAAAACGCTGGCGTGAAAATCACCGAACGCGGTATGATTGACGTTAACGACCATCTTCAAACAAATATTAAAAACATATACGCCATTGGTGATGTAGTTCGTGGGGCAATGCTGGCGCACAAAGCTTCGGAAGAAGGCGTTTTGGTTGCTGAAATAATCGCTGGACAAAAACCACATATTGACTATAACCTAATTCCTGGCGTGGTTTACACTTGGCCTGAAGTTGCTTCTGTTGGAAAAACTGAAGAGCAACTTAAAGAAGCGAAAGTTGAATATAAAGTTGGTCAATTCCCAATGCGTGCTTTAGGAAGAAGTCGCGCCAGTGGTGATACCGATGGTTTTGTGAAAATCCTTTCAGATAAAAAAACTGATGAGGTTTTAGGCGTTCATATGGTAGGCGCCCGCGTTGCAGATTTAATTGCTGAAGCCGTTGTTGCGATGGAATTCCGTGCTAGCGCTGAAGATATTGCAAGAATGAGCCACGCGCACCCAACTTATGCGGAAGCTGTTAAAGAAGCCGCGCTTGCTGCTACAGATGATAGAGCATTAAACATTTAAAATATTATTATTCATGAATTCAAAAAGTCCTGCTTACGCGGGACTTTTGCATTTATCTACTTTTTTGGGATTATTCTTCTATTATAGAATCTTCGGAATTGGTAGCTTCTTTAATGATTTTGGTGGCTTGGGTTTGCCAGTTTTCTTCTACAGATTCCCAGTCTAGATATACGTTGGCCAATTTGAAATTTGAAAAATCTATGGCAGTTTCTTCTACAACTCCAAGGAATTGTTCATCTTCACGTTTATCTTCTCCAAAGGAATAAGTAAACGTGTAATAACATTTGTCGTCTACTATAGTTTCTCCCAAAAAGTTGAAAGCGCTAGGATATTCGTCATATTCCTCTCCAGCTGTGTTGTAAAGTGATAGTTTGGCAAATTCCTTCGGCTGTAAATACTCTTCTGGAATCATTTCGGTCTTTTCAGCATCTACAAGGCCTTCCATCAGTTCAAATCGAGAATATAAATCTTCTAAAGCTTCGTTCCAGATTTTAGGGTCTATTTCAATATCTAACTTTACGGAAGTTATTAAAGCTTCAGCTCGCAACCATCCATCCTTTTTAATGTTTTCTGAAAGCAACTTCAACGTTTTGCTTACTTCAGGGTTCTTTCCACCAATATCTTTGGAAAGTTTAATATAACTGCTAATGAGACTGTAAGTTAGGTAGTCGTTGTTTTTTCGGGCTATTGTGTCAATATATAATTGAGAATCTTTGTATAAATGCGAAATAAGTTTGTTTTTAAATAGCGGCATTTTGTCTCCGTTAAGACTGTCTCCAGAAATATTGTAAACATAGATTTCTGAGAGTTGGTCTCTATAATCATCTATATCTGCAAGTTTTGAAAAACGTGCATCGTTGGCGATGAATAGTGGAATAGTATCTGATAATGTGCTTAAAACCTCGTAAGGATTGTCTGAAATTCTTTCGGGTTTATGATTTTCCAATAAATCAAAATAGGTTGCTGCTGCTTCGCTGTTTTTCAGCATTAATATTTGTTCAAGAGCTTCCAAACTTCCATTGTAGCTGTTCTTTTCTTTTTTATAAAAATCGGTAAGTGTTTTTAATGT
This sequence comes from Aequorivita sublithincola DSM 14238, assembly GCF_000265385.1. Classification (NCBI taxonomy): domain Bacteria; kingdom Pseudomonadati; phylum Bacteroidota; class Flavobacteriia; order Flavobacteriales; family Flavobacteriaceae; genus Aequorivita; species Aequorivita sublithincola. The sequence continues at coordinate 3,313,501 of NC_018013.1, read as the reverse complement.
TTCAGGTTTTTCAAGGGAAGTTAGTGCATTGATTATATAATATTTCACACCATAAGTGAGGGTGTCGTCAGCATAACGTTTGTTCAAATTCTTTTTTAAGATTTTGTATTCAGAAGCATCAAAATCATAATATGACAAAGCTCCTTTGGCTGCTATAAATTTCGTTGAGTCTTTGGATTTTAAGTCTTTGAAAATTAAATCTGCTTTTGAATCAGTAAGATCAAATTTGTTTGATTTCTTCTTTATTTCGAAAGAATTAAAAAATTCATCCACTCTTGGCTCATTTATTTCTTCATCGCCTAAATAGGTTAAAAACAGCACGATAGTATCATCGTCCAGAAGTAATTTCATTCTTTGTTTTACGTCTGTATCGGAGTTTTGCATTCTAATCTCGCGCGCTGGTTTTCCAGCCATAGTGGTTGGAATGTTGCTTGTTAGAGAGTCATTATAATCGGTGAGCACTTCAATATAATCATCATAAAAAGCTTGAAGAGATTTTTTCCGCACGTATGGTTTCAGTTTTGATTGCTGAACCAAATAGGTGCCAGAAGTTTTAAGATCAAGGGAACTGTAATTTTTTATATAGCCATATTCCGATAAACCGCCAACAGATTCTGCTTCAATTACAACCTTTTCACTTGGAGCTTTAAAGGAATAATATTCATCTATGTTTACAATCGTATCGAAAGAGGCGTCGGCATAAGGTAGAAGTTTGAAAGAAGAGAAAAATTCATCATCTTCTGCGATTTTTTCACTTTCGTTGAAAGTTTGCGCCATTAATAAATACGTTCGGTTTCCACGTAAAAACAACTTTGCTATTGTGTGATATTTATCAGAAAACAATAGCTCATATTCTTTTCCTTCAGCGCCGTCCATTGTTATGTTTTTTGGCTCACCTATGGGCGTGCCTCGTTCTTTGAAAAAGTCTTCGAAGTAGATATAATAATCATCTTTTTGGTTTAAATAATAGCCAACGGGTTGATCATTATATCTAAAGAGGTAGATTGTGTTTTTCGCTTTATCTTCAGATGAAAAGATGTTTAAAACATAAGGCGATTCCTCGCTGCCATTCGGGTTAGGCGCTTCGTAGGAACGATCCAATTCAGCTTCTGGAATACGAATGCTATATGCTCCAATGCTATCTGTTTTGTTTCGCCAAACAGACGGTTCAACTTTTGGAGTGATAATTTTTATTGAATTAAAAAAAGCATCGGCATAGGGTGAGGTAACTTCTTCTAATGAACTTTCTGAAAAAAAAGTATATATAATTTTATTCACTAGCGTAAACTGCATTCGGGAAACACTCTTTTCCTTTTGAATAAAAACCTCAGTAAATGGAACACTGTCTATTAAAAATGTTTTTCTTTTTAGAACAGAGTACGTTGAGTCTTTAAGTTGACCTTTGATTATATTTTCTTCAAAGTCAAAACCTTCTTTTAGATTTTGATTTCTTAAATCAAGCACCATATAATGGAACGTGCCACCAAAAATAAGGTCGGTGCTGGTGAGCATTTCATAATTATCTCCAATTTTTAATGGAATCGGTTTTGTGGGAGTTAAAACGCTATATCCTAAAGATTCGTCCGTGTTAATTTGCCAGCGATCTGTATTCGGTTTTATAGCGAATTGTTGTTCTTCATCATTAAAACTGGCGCCCATCTTGCGGACAGTATATCCTTTTTTAGTAAGCAGTTCCAACATCCCGTTTTTTCCCGGTAAATGAGCCGTTCCCACAGCGGCGAAAACTGTTTTGTTCTGCATTATTTTGTCTAAGCTATTAACCATAACATTGTTGCGACTCACCATTATTTTATCGGCTGGACCAAAACTGTCTACATAGTTCAGGATATTATCTATATTACCATCATAATAAATTAGGATTAGCTCCTCTAACTGCTTGTTTAAGTCTGGACCGCTACTGTCCAAGATGTTTAGAATGCTTTTTTTCAAATCCTTTTCATCTAAATCTTTCTGTAGAGGAATTTGATCTTCAATTTTTTCAAGACCTGTTATTTCCTTGTTATTATTAAAAGCAATTCCATAGAGATAGGCATCTAGGAATGTGCGTCTATCATCTGGCTTATTCTGCTCCTTTGTTAGCATAGATTCAATCAATTGCGGATGCGAAATTGGAAAACTGTCAAGATCTGTTTTGTTTACTTTCTGAAATCTAACTTTTAGTCTTTCGTAATCTTCTTTAGACAAAATTTTCTTGAAAACATTTTCAGACTCTTTTGAAACATAATTTCTGCCAAAATCGGTATAAACGGAATCGGGGTTAATTTCTAAGGCAAACATTTCAGAATTTTTAATTGCCGGAATTACAGAATCACTAAACTGAAAAGCTCGGTTATCTTTGACGTGTATCGTGCCAAATAAATATGATTTTTTGTTGCTGTCCTTATGTTTAATTTCCCAAAGAAGTCCATAATCTTTACGGTCTTGGGCGATTAAAGTATTTAAATTGAAGAAAATAAAAATAGCTAGAAAAAGGAAACGGATAGTTCTACTCATAAAGAAAGACTGAAAAACGTTATTTTTTTCAATAATAGTAATTTTATAATTCATATTTATTTAAAAGGAAAATTTTAGCCTTTTTGGCTTTCAAAATTTAGGGACTTTTGATGTATTAAAAAAGCCATCCCAAATTTGGGATGGCTTAATTTAAATATTTAAGGTCGGCTTATTTTATAATCCCACCACAAGCAACTCGTCCACCAGCATCACCAGTAGGTTGCGTAGTAAAATCGTCTGTACCTTCGTGAATAATTACGGCTTTGCCAACAATATCTTTGTTTTCATCGCCACAACCTATACACCATTCGTCAGTTTGCATTGTGATTCTACCGCTACCGTCATCACCAACTTCAAAATTACCTATATCACCTTTGTGATATCCGTCAGCATCGCCCCATTTACCGTGCTTTTCGTGGGTTGGGTTCCAGTGACCTCCAGAAGATTTTCCGTCTTCAGAGCTGCAATCTGCTTTTTCGTGAATATGGATAGCGTGCGTACCAGGCTTTAAACCAGAGAATTTAGCTTCTAATTTTACCATTCCGTTTTCTTCGGTAAAATAGGCTTCTCCTTCAGCCGTGCTTCCACTTTTTGCTTCCATAACTACGGAAACTGTTTTTGGTGCTTCTTGGTCTGCAGAGGAATCCATTTCGATGGAATCATTCATTCCGTCTGGGTTATCCATGTCTTTTTTTTCATTTTTACAGCCTAAAAATACTGTGATAGCAAGGGCTGCAACTAATATTCCTAATTTTTTCATTTGGAGATTTTTTAATTATTAATGTTGGTTACATCTTTTAAGATTATTAAAGGTATGATTTCAATTGGTCGAAATCAAAATTTTAAATAAATCTTAGCATTTTATTTTGAGTTTATTGAACTATTTCAATATCTCAGATTATTCTATGAGCTTTGTAATAATCTGGGTTTTACTGTGTAATGTTTTGTGTACTGGGCATCTATCAGCAATTTCTAACAGTCTTTTTCTCTGTTCTTCGGAAAGGTTACCTTTCAAATTAATTTCGCGAGTAAAGGTATCAATCTTTGCGGAATCTTCTTCACAGGCTTCACAATCTATGGCGTGATCTTTAGAATAATTGATGTGGCAAGTAACGTTTTCAACTTCCCACTTCTTTCTTTTCGCATACATCTGGATGGTCATTACTGTACAAGCTGCGAGTCCGGCAGAAAGAAATTCGTATGGCGAAGGACCGTAATTATTTCCTCCAAAGCTGGTGGGTTCATCGGCAATAAAAGAATGGTCTCCCAGTTTTAAATGCGTTGTAAATTTATCGTCGCCTTTCAAACTTGCAGCAACTTTGCTTTTGGTTTTCACTGTTTCAACTTCTGGGACATTAACATAGCGCGTTGCCCAGGCTGCAATAACTTGTCCTACATATTTTGAATCTTCTTTGTTTGAAAGCATATGGTCCGCTCCATCCAAAGAAATAAAACTTTTTGGATGACGAGCTGCTTTGTATATCTCTTCAGCGTTTTTAATACCAACAGTAGGATCTTGAGGCGAATGCAAGATTAAAAGTGCTTTTCCAAAATTACTAACAACATCAATAAGCGATTTGTTTTCAAGATCGTCCAAAAACTGTTTTTTTATGGTGAAATCTACTCCGCCTAAATTCACTTTTGCCTTGCCGTTTTTATTAATTTCTTGTTGGCTATCTTTCAACAAATGTAGCACGTGCGAAGGATGGCTGGGCGAATTAATAACTACGGCAGCTTTTATAGATTCTATTTTTGAGGCAGCAAAAATAGCAGCTGCGCCACCTAGGGAATGGCCAATAAGCAGGGTAGGAGCCATAAAGTTCTTTTTCAAAAAATCTGCGGCTTCAATAAGGTCATCTACATTTCCGGAGAAATTTGTATTTTCAAAATCGCCTTCGCTTTCGCCCAAGCCAGTGAAATCAAACCTAAGAACACCAAACCCTGCATCGGTTAATTCTCTACCAACATTTTTTACGGCGGTCAAGTTTTTAGTACAAGTAAAACAGTGTGCAAAAATCACAAAGTTATGTGGTTCCTGATCTAACGGGAGTTCCAGTCTGCCTGCTAGTTGCTCCTTATCTTTGTTAGTGAAAGATACTTTTTGAATATTCATCTTTAAGTAGTTATAGTATGTAATTTACAGAACATTTCTGGCACCGCCACCAAGAGAGTTTCCTTTCTTAAGTTTACGGAGGCCTCCTTGATTTCTCCTAAAAACTCACCATCTATCTGGAAAGGTACATTTGTTTTACAACGAATCTCGGCGCTGCTTGTTGAAATAACTTGTACAAAATCTGAGGACATTTCTGGTTGTTCGTTTATTGTTTTAAAAATTTCGATGAAGTTGAGATTTTTAAAAATGAGAATTTCAAACTTTCCATCATTCATTTTGCCATTTGGATTTATTGTGGCGCCCGTTCCAAATTTGTTTGCATTCGCAATTGCCAATAAAACACCGCTTTCATTAGTAATGCCATCTTCGGTTTCAACTTCAAAATGAAATGGTGCTTCAGAATTAATAAGTGTGGGAATTGATTGCAAAAAATAACCCAACTTGCCTCGAATCCCCGAATTTTCGTAATTCTTAATTAACTCCGCATTGATGCCCAAATCTGCAATGTGCAGACAAAGTTTGTTGTTTATAAAAAGAACATCCAACTTCAAGGTACAGTCTGAAAATGCAATATTGAGTTGGTCGGTAAGATCTTCAGGAAGATTGAAGTTAACAGCAATTCCATTAGCAGATCCCGCAGGAATTATGCCCACGACAATATCTTTGTCTAAGACACATTCTGCCACCAAGGAGATAGTTCCATCGCCACCCGCAACTAAAATACGAGTTGAATTTAGTTCTTTTACAAGCGAAAAAATTTTTTCTTTATCGTTTTCACCTGAAGTTTCGTACAGTTGGAATCCAAATCCTCTTTTGGCAACCTCATCTTTCACCGTATCAATTATGAGAGTTTTGTCACTATCGCCCGAAATAGGATTGACAATTAGTAAAATATATTTTTCTGATTTCATTAGTAAAGATTGAGCCTAAAAATACTTATTTTGTAAATGCGAAACCGTTAACGAAATATCAATTAATTGAAGCTAGATTTAAAACTATACCGTGGCTATGTAAACGATCAGGAATTGGTGGTATTTGGTCACGTTTTTAAGTCTTGGGCGCCAGATAAATATCGATTGGATCGTAGAGGAATTCGTCATGCGGTTTCTGTTATCCATATGTTTCGTATAAAACCATTAGAGAATGTTGCAGTAAAACTAAGATTCAAAAATATTGATGTGTTTACCAAAACCTTGGCCGATGGTTATTTTCGATTTACCATTCCTTACACCGAAAAACTCGAACCTGGTTGGCATTCGTATGAAGTAAGTTGTAAAATTTACGATTTCGGCATTGTAGAATCTTCTGAATTGCTAAAACCTTTTGAAAGTAAATTTGGAATTATTTCTGATATTGATGATACTTTTTTGGTTTCTCACAGTGGTAATTTTTTGAAAAAGCTTTATGTGCTCCTACTTAAAAATATCAACAAACGAAAGATTTTTGAAGATGTAGTGCCGCATTACCAATCGTTGAGTAGAGCCGGACAGGAGAATGATACGGCTTCAAATTCGTTTTTCTATGTTTCTAGTAGCGAGTGGAATTTATATGAATTTATAGACTCTTTCGCTCGACTACATCAACTTCCGAAGGCTGTAATTAAACTTAAAAAAATAAAGACAGGAATCTCAGATTTTCTGTTCACCGGAAGGGGCAGCCACGATCATAAATTTGAAAAGATTAAGGATATAATTATGTTTTACCCAAACTTAGAGTATGTTTTATTAGGCGACGATTCTCAAAAAGATCCTTTTTTATATGAACGGATTGTGAAAATATTTCCTGAAAACATAAAAGCCATATATATTAGGCAAACTGGCCGAAAGACAAAACAGCTTGTGGAAAAAACACTACAAAATATCGAATCCTTGAATGTTGCAACTTGCTATTTTTCTAATAGTCACGAAGCAATTGCACATTCAGAAAAGATTGGAATATTATAAAAGTAATTTACTTTATCTCAGTTGAATCTGTTTTTGTATTATCTAAATTGGTTGCGCCCGCATCTTTTAAATATTTATCTAAAAATTTCAAAACTCTTCCGTAAGCTTCAATTTCGTTTTCCTTCTTTACAAATCCATGGCCTTCATCTTCGAAAACTACGTATTCCACCGGAACGCCATTCTTTTTCACGCCTTCAACAATTTCATCAGATTCAATTTTTAGAACTCTAGGATCTTGTGCGCCTTGCAATACCATTAAGGGTTTTGTTACATTTTCAGTATGAAATAAGGGTGAAATTTGCTTCAAACGAACTGAATCTGCAGTATTTGGATTGCCCATTTCTTGGTATAGCGCATCTTTAAAAGATTCCCACCACGGCGGAATACTTTTTAAAGTTCGCATCCAGTTTGTAACGCCAAAAATATTGACCCCAACCTTAAATTCCTCAGGGGCAGAAGTCAGCGCAGCCATCGTCATAAATCCACCATAGGAACCACCTAGAATTCCTATTTTATCTTTATCTATCATTTCTTGGCTTGCCAACCAGTCTTTTCCTGCAATGCAGTCTTTTAAATCCTTATCACCGTGATTTTGGTCGTCCATTCTATAAAAAGTTTTGCCATAACCACTGCTGCCGCGATTGTTGACGGCCAAAACGGCATAACCGTGATTAACTACATATTGTATGAAAGAATTAAAACCTTGTCGAGACTGTCCACCTGGCCCACCGTGAACCCAAACTAATGCAGGAGCTTTTTCATCCACTGTTGCGTTTTTAGGTTCGTAATAAATAGCGGGAATTTCCAATCCGTCAAAAGATTTGAATCTAACAACTGTTGCTTCAACCAAATCGTTAGGATTTATTTCTTTGTTTAAAACATCGGTAAGTTTGTGATATTTGCCAGAAGCTATATTATAGGAGTAAGTGTTTGTAGGAAGTTGGGAGCTGCCAACAGTCAATAATGCCATTGTTTCATCGTTAGAAAAACTTGCAGCTTCAATTGCTTGCCCATCTATATCGGGAAAATTTAATTCCTTACCAGTTGCAACTTCGGTAACATACATTTTTGATTTGGCGTCTTCATTGCTAAATAAAACTTGGTATTTTCCGTTATATGTAAAGTAGAATGCACTAATATCCCAATCTTTTTCTAAAACTTTTTCTTTGGTTCCGTTTTCAATATTGTACTTCATTAAATAACTGAACTCAGAATCGACATCGGTTGTGTAATAAAATGATTTTTCATCAGGTGAAAAATCTTCTGGTGTATTCTTGCTGATAGTTTCGTTGATCTTAGTTTTTTGATTTGTTTTAAGATTTAGAAGATAAAGATCACTGTCGTTTGTAGTTATTGATTTTGATAGAAGCATATAGTTTTTATCTGCTGAAATTCCTCCAAGATCCATCGCATCTTCGTTTTTAAATATAAGTTTGGGTTTGAAGGTAGCAATGTCCATTTCATAAACATCCATCATTTGTGCACTGCGTTCGTTGCTGTTGTAATAGAAACTTTTGCCGTCCTTAGCCCAGCCTTGAAAGAGTGCACGCACATTTTTTTCAGGAGTCAACCTTTTAATTTCGTTGCTATCTTTCATGAAAATTTTGAAAATCTCATCACCGTTTCCATCCATTCTGAAAAGAATTCTATCGTCTTCAGGAAAATATGAAATGCCATAAACCGAAGCACTATCAGATTGGGTTATGGGTGTAAACTCGCCGCCTTCCGCAGAAACGTTGTACATATTATATACTCCAGAACGATTGCTGGTTATAAGTACTTTCGATTTATCAGCAGAGAAGCCATTCGCCGAGGCATTTTCATTACCCATAAATTGTTCTATAGTATAGGTTTTTACTACTGCAACTTCTTTGGTATTATCTTTTGGCTTGTCTTTGCAGGCAAATACTAATAATAAGGTTAAACATATTAAACTGAATTTCTTCATAAAGCTATGGGAGTTTATATTGTTGATTTTCAATTCAAATCTAATCATTTTTCTTTAAAACAATTTCAACATATTACTTCATAATAAAAAGCTTTAGCTAAGAATCTTATGGTAGAAATATAAAAAACGAGGAAAATATAAAATTTTCCTCGTTTTAAACTGATACTAGAAAACATTACAATTTTCTATCTGAATATCGCTTTCGGTCAAATTCATCTCTTTCATAAAATTCATCTTCTTCATAAACATTTTCTGGTGGCAAATTATCACGATTGTAGGAATCAAGCACAATAACTTCGTATTCGCGATTTATAGGATCTCCTTTACGATAACGTTTGGTTTCAGAAAAAGTTCTGTGGTTAATACCATTTGCTTGAACCATTTTATTGTCAATGTCTAGATTCACCATTCCAATGGGAACAATAACGTGGCTGTCTCCATCTTTATTCACAAATTCGCGAATCTCAATATTTTGGGGACGTCCGTATGGATCGTGTTTTGCATCAATTATAGTATTATCCACTTCCACGTCAAGATAGACAACTCGTTTGGCGGTTTTGTTTACCAAAAGGTTATCCACTTTACCAATTACGCGGTTATCTGCATCACGTACTTCCCAATTCCTTACATCGGGATCGTCGCTTGCAACTTTATAATCTGAAAGTTCGTTAAGGTTATATAAATGCTTTTCTTCCTTTTTCATAGTTTGATTTTTTATTGGTTATCATTTTCGTGAGCATTCATATTTTGCAAAAGTTTACCTGAATTGTCAAAAAAACTTTTTACATCTTCTTTTTGTTGAAGAGTTGCCATCTTGGTGTCAATTTTGCTTGCTAAGGTTTTTACCATATCTGCTTCAGAAGATAAATTCGGAAATTTTTGTTCCTGAATCGTTTTAAGTGCGGTAGAAATTTCTCCAGCAGCTATCTTTATCTTGTCTGCATGTTTTAATGAAGTGGGATCTTTTGTAATTTCGGTTGCTTGCTGTTTTGCTTGCTCCAAATTAGCGTTCACATCAACATTCATATTTCTAGCTTCAGCTTCAGTGGCCGTAATGAGGTGCATTAATGCCCCATTAGTAAATTGATGATCCACTCCCATTTTTTCATTATCTATATAAGTAAGATAATCAGCGATTGCTTTTTCATTTACAACGTCACCGTAGGATCCATCGTAAAGAGATGTGGTATCCTCGTTGGTTTCTCTGTAAATTTGATCATTGTCTATTTGGGTTATAGAGTCATTGGTCATTAAATCGTCATCTGCATCATGCTTATTGTCGTTATAATACCAAAAAAAATAAATAGCCGCAAGAATGATCAAGACAAGGATAAACCAAGGCCAAATTGGTTTTTTCTTTTCAATTTTAATTTCTGCCATAATAATAAGTTTTAGAAGTTGATTAATTTTTCATTTCTAAAATTATATAAATATGGAAAGCACCTCGCATAAATAACTGTTAACTAAATTGTTAAATACTGCCAATTGACACAAACCAATAAATTAATAACTCATTTGATGATTTTTTATTTATTTTATTTTGGTAGTAGTTTAACGTTTTGTCTTTTATTTTAAACAAGTAAAGTTTTAATTTTAGAAGATGAATAAAAATGATGCTAAAAGCGGTTTTGTCTTTACCAAACATACTCCAAAAGATCAATCGCCCTTCGATAAACTTTTCGATATTTTTCAAGAATTGATTACGCACACTTCTGGCGATTTTGATGAAGCAATGGATTGGCTAAAACAAATAGACGACGAATATAAACTTACAACCGAAGATTACACTTTAGACGATTTTGTTGAAGATTTAAAAAAGAAAGGCTATCTGCGGGAAGAAATAAAAATGGACGGTAAAAGCGGTTTGGCTATTACCGAAAAAACGGAACGCGCAATTCGCAAACGTGCTTTGGAGCAGATTTTCGGCAAACTCAGAAAAAGTGGCGCGGGAAACCATCGAACCAAACAAACTGGGAGAGGTGATGAGCAAGCCGGCGAGTTTCGAGATTATCGTTTTGGAGATTCGCTAGAGCAGATTTCAATGACAGAAAGCTTCAAAAATGCTCAAATAAATCACGGTATAGGCGATTTCACGCTGTCAGAAAACGATTTGGTTGTTGAAGAAACCATGTACAAAACCCAGATGAGTACTGTGTTAATGATAGATATTAGTCATAGTATGATTCTTTACGGTGAAGATAGAATTACACCAGCCAAAAAAGTAGCGATGGCGCTTTCGGAATTTATTACAACCAGTTATCCAAAAGACACCTTGGATATTTTAGTCTTCGGAAACGATGCTTGGCCTATTAAAATTAAGGATTTGCCATACTTGAATGTTGGACCCTATCACACAAACACTGTTGCAGGACTTCAATTGGCAATGGATTTGTTAAGAAGAAAACGAAACACCAACAAACAAATTTTTATGATTACCGACGGTAAACCAAGTTGTGTAAGGCTTCCCGACGGACGTTATTATAAAAACAGCAACGGTTTAGATAGTTATATTGTGAACAAATGTTACGCAATGGCTTCACAAGCGCGAAAACTTCACATTCCAATCACAACTTTTATGATAGCTGAAGATCCTTATTTAATGCAATTCGTTGAACATTTTACAGCTGCAAATCAGGGAAAAGCATTTTATACAGGTTTAAAAGGTTTGGGTGAAATGATATTTAGTGATTATGAAACAAATCGTCGTAAACGGATAAAATAAGTGTTCCGTGTTCAGTCGCAGTTGGTAGTAGAAGCTTTGTGAACTCTGTGTAAAACTTAGTGTCCTTTGTGGTTAAAAAAAATAGAAATATAAATTATGAATATAGAAAATATTAAAACATTCGGCGAACTCAAAAAATCGGGTTATGCACCAAAATCAATCAAAGAAGAATTGCGTAGAAACCTCCTTCAAAAAATAATGAAGAAGGAAACGCCCTTTGTTGGCATTCATGGTTATGAATTAACTGTAATCCCGGAATTGGAACGCGCCATTCTTTCAAAGCACAACATCAACCTCTTAGGTCTTCGTGGTCAGGCTAAAACTCGTTTGGCTCGTCAAATGGTTGGGCTTTTGGACGAATACATACCAGTGGTTGAAGGCAGCGAGATTAACGATGATCCATTTAATCCAATTTCGCGCTACGCAAAAAATTTAATGCACGATAAAGGAGATGATACACCAATAAGTTGGATGCATCGTGATGATCGCTTTTCTGAAAAATTAGCGACACCAGACGTTACAGTTGCTGATATTATAGGTGACGTAGATCCTATAAAGGCTGCGAACTTAAAACTTACTTATGCGGATGACCGTGTGATTCATTTTGGAATGATTCCGCGAAGCAATCGCTGTATTTTTGTGATTAATGAGCTGCCAGATTTACAACCTAGAATTCAAGTGGCACTTTTCAATATTTTGCAGGAAGGAGATATACAGATTCGTGGTTTCGCAGTGCGATTGCCGTTGGATATTCAGTTTGTATTTACTGCAAACCCTGAAGATTATACAAATCGTGGAAGTATAGTTACACCACTAAAAGATAGAATTGGCTCACAGATTTTAACGCATTATCCCGAAGATATTAAGACTGCTCGGACAATTACAGAGCAAGAAACAGAAGAAGCAATCAAAACGAAATCGAACATTTACGTGCCAGATCTTGCCAAAGATGTTTTGGAGCAAATAAGTTTTGAAGCACGTGAAAATGATTTTATAGATGCAAAAAGCGGCGTGAGCGCACGTTTAAGTATTACAGCTTTTGAAAATCTTTTAAGTACTGCTGAAAGGCGCGCTTTGCATAGTGGTGAAGAAAAAACTTCAGTTCGCTTAGGCGATTTTATAGGGATTATTCCATCAATCACTGGAAAAATTGAATTGGTTTACGAAGGGGAACAGGAAGGAATTTCGCAAGTTGCACAACAATTGATTGTGGACGCCGTGAATACAACATTTAAAGAGAAGTTTCCTAAAATTGAAAAACTCACAAAAGATGGCGACGCAGATCCGTATGCTGAAATTGTATCTTGGTTTTTTGAAGAAAATGATTTTGAATTGCTCGATTCCTATTCAGATGAAGAATATAAAACCGAATTGGATAGAATAATTCCGCTTCAACAGTTAATAGAAAAATACCAACCAGAAACTTCAAAAAATGATAGTTACTTTTTGAAGGAAGTTGTTCTTTGGGCTTTGGCTGAAAATAAAAAATTAAGCAAGTTTAGCTTAGGGAATGGGCTTCACTTTAAAGATTTGTACGGAAGTTACATTAGTGGGCTTTAAAATTATAAGCACAAAAAAACCGCTAGCTTTTACTAAAACTAGCGGTTTTATTGTTTTATAACGGGTATTAAAGATTTGGAATCACCAACTCATCACCTGGATGAATAAGATCTGCAGATTTCAATTTTCCTTTGTTTGCTTCGTAAATAGCATTGTATTTACCAGAATCCTTATAATATTGTTTAGCAATTTTACCCAAGGTTTCTCCGCTTTTCACGGTGTGGCGAGCAAAAACTGAGCTGTCAGCAACTTGTATATCTGCCATAATATCTGTTGGGTTTTCACCACCAATCTTTTTTATTTCGTCCCAAAGCAAGTTTTTATCGTAAGGAGTCTTTGCAGTTCCCCAAACTTTAAGTTGGCCGTTTTCTTCTTTTACATCACCGTTTTGGATGTTTAATTTTTCTCCTAGATCCAGAACGCTCTGGTATTTTGACTTAATCATTTTGGTATGTTTTAAAAATTAATTCTTTAAAGATACTAATTTGGAGAAATCTAAATTTAACATTTAGAAAATTTTAGGTATTAACATTCAAAATAATTGAATTTCCAAAAATTTAACTAAAAATTAATTACAATTGGTAAAAACTTCACAGAACAAAAGAATATCTTTGACCCAAATTTAAAATCAACGAAACTATTATGAAACTAAAAACAATTGTAATGTCTATGGCCGTCGTAGCAATGCTATTTGCTAGCTGTGATGACTCTAAAAAGAAAGAAGCTGAAATGCAAGCTCAAGAAGAAATGCGTATGCAGCGCGAAAGCGATTCATTAATGCAACTTGAAGAAGCTAACAAAGCTCAAATGGCAGATATGGAAGCCAATTCAATTGCTGCTAAAGCAATGGCAAATTCAGATTTGTCTACTTTGGTAAGCGCTCTTCAAGCAGCTGATATGGCTCAAACTTTAAAAGCTGAAGGTGACTATACCGTTTTCGCTCCAACAAACGAAGCTTTCAGTAAAGTTCCAAAAGCAACATTGGATAACCTAATGATGCCAGAGAATAAAGCAAAGCTTCAAAGCTTACTTCAGTATCACGTACTTCAAGGTAAAATGAATGCTGCTGATGTTGTAGCAAAAATTAAAGAAGCTGGTGGAAAACTTGACGTAACCACAATGAATGGAGAAACAATTACGCTGTCTGAAAAAGATGGTAAAGTAATGATCAAAGATGCTAAAGGAAATATGGCTACTGTAACAAGTGCTGATATGGACGCATCAAACGGTGTTGTGCACGTAGTAGATAAAGTGTTAATGCCAAAAATGTAATTCAATTTAAATTGAATTTTAAAAGAAAAGCTCCAGAAATGGGGCTTTTTTTATGAAGTATTTTTCCCTAAATATTCAAGCTTTTTTAAATCTTCTTTGCTTTCAATTGGTATTGAAATTCCTTCTTTTATAATTAAGTTTTGGGTTGTAATTCTAAGCACATCCTCATAATAATGATCTGTGATTATTATTCCTTTTTCAGCTTTAAGTTTGTTTAATAATTTTGATATTTCCATTTTATGCAAGGGATCAATCATGGAGAATGGTTCATCCAGCATTAAAAAAGAATGATTTAAATTACCAACTAATAAAACTTCCAAATAACGAACTTGACCAAGAGAAAGTTCACCAATTTTTTTTGCAGCTAGTTTTGCAATTAAAGGATCATAAAAAACCGCTTCTTGCTTTTTTTCTTGGTCAAAATAGATTGGAATAATGTCTCGAACTTTAATATTTTTAGGTAAAAAGGAATGTTGAGGCAAATAGGCAATACGTTCTTTAGAAATGTTCTCCAAAGGATTAATTTTTTGATCGTTGATAGAAATATTTATTGAACCTAACTGCAATGTTCCAAATATCATTTTCAATAAAGTTGTTTTTCCACAACCATTTCTTCCGAAAATACCTAGAATCTCACCAGTTTTCAAAGAAAATGAAATCTCTTTAAGAACTTCTTTTTCGCCAAAACATATAAAAGCGCTATGTAATTTGAATATTGCCAAAGAGAAAACGGATAATGATTAATAATACTAAAAAAATGGGGATGCCAACCAAAAGATTGATGATAAATGAAACCTTAAAAAGCTTCCATTTCGTAATTCCAAGATTGAAGTAAAAGTAGAATTGGTTATAATAAAATGTTTGAAATCCTAAAAAACCAATTGAAAGACCAGCAGTTGCAAAAAGAACAAACGCCCAAAGTAAACCTAAATAAAGCAGACTCATAATTGAAAATGCCGCAATAAACGGAAAAATGGTTTTATAAAATTGCCAATAGGCTCTATATAGCATAAGTCTAACTTTATTATCTAAATTTTTTATTTTCTTCGCATAAAATTACTATTTCTGAGATTCTCTTATCTCTGGTTTCTTGACGTTTAGCTTGGTTTAGCCAATATAGATAGCTTTTACGACTACTAGGAGAGAAGTTTTTATAATTTATAAAAGCTTTTGAATTTTCATCAAAACTTTTTTGAAGATCTTCAGGAATAATTAAATTTTCAACATCGTCCAATGCAGTCCAGCTTCCGTTTTTCTTGGCTGCTGAAATAACTAGTTTTCCACTTTTATGCAGCAGGTTTTCTTTTTCTAATTCTTTTAAATGTGCTTTGTTAAGCGCGCTCCAAACACTTTTTGGATTTCGTTTACAAAAATATTGACGGCGCTTTCCGTCACCTAAGCTTTTTGAAGTACTGTCTATCCAGCCATAACACAAAGCCACTCTAACAGCTTCTTCCCAACGCATTGTTGGAATTTTGGTTTCTAGTTTGTTAAAAATAAGGTAGGCCCCATTTGGAAAATCATTATGGTTTTCATGCAACCATTCCCGCCATTGCGTATCACTCTCAAAATAAAGTTCTGGCCTTTCATCCATTACTTTTGCTGTTCAGATTTTACATAAAAATCTTCTCTAATTTCCATTGTTTTAATTGCTGAAGGAAATTCCTTCGTCTTCCATTCCGCAGTTGGTTTAATCCATTCTTCTTTTCCATTAATTATTGCAATAATGGGCATTTTGAAGTTTTCGACTATAGCTACATAACAATATTTCAATTTATTTCCATCAATAGCATATTCTATTTTTGGAACCATCGTAGTTCTAAGATATTGTTCAAAAAATGCAGTTAAGTCCATCCCGCTTTTTTTGCTTATGTAATCTTCAACTTGTTTGGTGGTAACGATTTGATGGTAGAATTCTTTATTCAAACCACGAAGAATTTGTCGCCATTTTTCGTCATCGTCAATAAGTTGGCGAATCATATGAAGCATATTTCCACCTTTGTAATACATATCGCTACTTCCAGAATTGCTAACATTGTATTGCCCAATAATGGGACGATCGTTCAAAATCTTTTTTCTGGTACCAATAACATATTCCGAAGAAGCCTTTTTTCCGAAGAAATAATCTACATACAAATTCTCAGAATAATTAGTAAACCCTTCGTGAACCCACATATCTGCCACATCTTTTGAAGTTATACTGTTCGCAAACCATTCGTGGCCACTTTCATGAATAATTATAAAATCGAACTTCAAACCCCATCCCGTTTCTGAAAGATCGCGACCTAAATAACCGTTTTCAAATTTATTGCCATACGTCACACTACTTTGGTGTTCCATTCCCAAATAAGGCGCTTCAACCAGCTTGTAACCATCTTCGTAAAAAGGGTAGGGGCCAAACCAATGTTCAAAAGCTTCCATCATCATCGGCGCTTGTTTGAATTGTTCTTTTGCCTTCGCTTCATTTTCGCGAAGCACATAATAATCCATGTCTAATATGTTTTTTTCACCTTTGTACTTTTCGCCCCAATGCACGTAATCGCCGATGTTTATGTTCACTCCATACGCATTAATTGGGTTTACCACTTTCCAAACCCAAGTTTTTGTACTGTCAGTTTCAACTACTTTTATCAATCTTCCGTTACTTACGTCCATCAAGTCTTTTGGAGCGGTTACGGAGATTGTAATGCCCTTATCTGGCTCATCGGACGGATGATCTTTCAGCGGCCACCAAACGCTGGAACCAATTCCTTCGTTACTCGTGGCTATAAAATCTTTTCCGTTGCTGTCTTTAGTCCAAGTGAAACCACCGTCCCAAGGCGGACGTCGTGCTTCTATCGGTTTTCCAGAGAAGAAAATTATTATATTTTCTTCTTTTCCTCTTTGTTGTTTTTTTAGAAGTTTTAAAAAGTGCGCGTTTCCTTCCGAAGTGAATGAAATTTCTTTTCCGTCTTGCAATATTTTATCAATCTTCATCGGTGCTTGCAGATCAATCTGCATCACATTGTTTGGTTTTAAGACTTTATATGAAATGGTGTTGCTGCCTTCAATGGTTTTATTGGAAGGATTTACGGCGACTTTTAAATCGTAATAAGTAACGTCCCACCAAATTCTCTCAGGAGTTATGCTGCCGCGAAGGGTGTCAGCGCGAGTAAATTCTTGAGAAAATGCAGAAATAGTAAGAATCAATAAAACGAGGGTACAGACTTTTTCTTTCATAATAAATAATTTTATCTAAATACTGAATTTGGGAAAACAACAATGCTTTCAAAACCATTTTTTCCAACGGAAGCTACGCCAAAAAATGAATTATCAATCACAATTCCTTCCAAAGTAAATTCGGAAACATCGCCCACGTAGCGTCTGTGGTCCCAAGTTGGTGAAGTTGTATCTCTCCAATATATTTTGTAACCTGTGGCTCCGTCAACTTTTTCCCACTTCAACTTTGCCGAAGCTTCCACAACGCCACCAATTGCTACGTTTTTTGGTTCTGGTGGGGCAGAAGCGATACTTGCTAAATTGATTGCATTTACGGCTGTTAGTTTTGCGGCATAGTCAAAGTTTACGAACTCTATCTTGTCGCCGTATTCAATACCGTTTTCGGTTCTTAAATCTTGATGCTGATGGTTGTAATCTTCATGAGATTCCATAATCCGAATTCCCGCCCAACCTAAATCGTTGAATGGTCTATGATGCCCACCGCGACCAAAACGATCCAAACGATAAACCATCATAGGATTCATTTCCGGCATATAGGTTTTTGTAGTTTTATAAACGTAACGCGCCAATTGACGGGAGATTCCATCAACTTCACCACCATAAAAGCGTCGCATTTGCCGTTCTTGCTCTGTTTCTGTAGGCGGAACGGGTTCACTGAAAATCCGGAAGTCGCGATTGCTGATTACGCCGTCAACACCTTTTATATTGCCAATCATATCATTGTTGAAAACTCCGATAATTTCCCAATTGTTGTCTTTGGCGAATTCCGCAAAACCTTTTCCACCGAAAAGACCTTGTTCCTCGCCACTCAAACCTAAATAAATTATGTTATTTTCAAATTTATATTTTGAAAGAACGCGAGCTGCTTCAATAGTTCCGGCCATTCCGCTGGCGTTGTCATTGGCGCCTGGAGCGTCTTTTGTGAAATCGCTGCCGTCGCTGTTTCTGGAATCTATATCGCCGCTCATAATAATATAA
Organism: Aequorivita sublithincola DSM 14238; assembly: GCF_000265385.1. Classification (NCBI taxonomy): domain Bacteria; kingdom Pseudomonadati; phylum Bacteroidota; class Flavobacteriia; order Flavobacteriales; family Flavobacteriaceae; genus Aequorivita; species Aequorivita sublithincola. Next base: position 3,295,232 of record NC_018013.1, on the reverse strand, counting down.
CGGTTTGGATATTTTGTTCCTTTTTGAACTGCCGCCACATTTACAATCCAAGTATCCGTTGGAACGCGATCATTTCCTTCAGCTTTTACTAAATTTTTTTGGTAGAAAACATTTAGACAATTGCTGCAATTCTTTGAAATATTTTCGAATTCAGATTTAATCCATCTTCTGGCAGCTCCTATTCCTCGTGTATTGCTAACAGTATCGCTAAAGGTATTTCTAGTTCCGAAATTGACCAAAGTTGTTACATCTGCTTTTATTCTTTTTGAAGAAACTGAACTAACTATGTCATAGATCTTTTGGTCTGTTTGGGAGAAAATGGAAAACGAAATGCTTAAAATAGAAAGGAAGAGCAGCTTTTTCATCAATGGAATTTTGTTTAAAAATAACAAAAAGAAAGACGAAGACCTACTAGCGCATAAAAAAACCTAACAGGAGATTGCTTCGGCCTATGGCCTCGCAATGACGTCTGTTAGGTTTGTAATTGTAAGTGACCGCTATCCGTTAATTTTCTCCAACAATGGCAAGTTTCTTTCCATCAGGGCTTATTGCCATTCGGGAAATGCTTTTTATTCCATATTCTTCAAGAGATGCAACGCGGTTCCATTCGGTTTCGCCAAGCGTGTCATACATATAAAGTTTGTTGCCGCTACCAACAATAATTTGTGTGTCGTTAATCCAAACATAATCTTGAATACCGATAGGAAGTTCACTAATAAAGAAACTTTCGTAGGAATTCATATCTAGCAAATATAGGTCTAGATTACCTTCTCCATTTATTAATGAATAGCTCATTGAATTTGTTTTTGGAACTTTTTGAAGCGAACGACCAGCATTATAAAACAAGGTGTCAGCGGTTTTTGAAGCTAAATCAATTAAAGTCAAATCCATTTTGTCGCCATCCAAAACTGTGGCAAGCATTTTAGTATCGTCGTAGAAAGCGAAATAAGCAACTTGTAAACTTTTAATTATTTCTGAAGATTTACCAGTTTTCGCATCATAACGGTACAATCTCTGAAGACCATCCGTATCTAGCCTAACCGCAGCTACATCGTTATTAGAAGGAAATTTTTGTGGAGAATATTCCCCGCCCTCTGTTTTTTGATTGACCCATTTTTGAATTTTTGAATTCAGATTATATTCTGAAATATCTGTCTGACCTTCGTTGTTTCCAGCAAAAACAAGTGTTTCATTTGAAATGAAGGATGGTTGATTGTCATAGCCTTCGTTGTTTGAAATATTCCGAGCATTCATCAACTCTAAGCCTTCATAAGCTGGTGCGAGATCGAAAACATAGACTTCGGTATTTTGTTGGGCGAAGGTGAAATTAGCAATTATGATGATGAAGAGGAAAAAAAGCTTTTTCATTATAGTTTGTTTTTCTTCAAAAGTAGCAAACTCTGAGCCAAAAAAAATAGTATTCAGTTTTCAGTAATCAGTAATGAAAATTTAGAGTTTGTATTTCATTTTTTCAAACCTGAAGGAACGAAATGAATTATTGCTGAAAGGTTAAATAGAAATAGAATTAATTATTCTACTTCTAAAAAAGCCGTTGCGTATACTGGGATTCCTGAATTTGAAACCCCTTCAATTTCTATTTGAAAACGGCCTTTATCATCACTTGTGTAAAAGCTAATTGTAGGATTTTGAAAACCTTGTGTTATTAAATTTGGCTTCCAAAAGAGAGTAGTTCGTTTATCTTCGCGACTTCTATTTCTATCTACTAACGAATAATCTGGCGCATAAAATTCTCTTGCGGTGTAAAAACCTTCTAATTTATAATTAATTGAGCCTGGTTTTTTGTCTGTAACATTTGACCTCCTGTTTGCCCCTTGTTTTGTATATATTGCAATAATACCTTGGGCTTTTAGACCATAAGCAGCAGCGGAGTGACCAGTATTTCGAATGTCAATAAAATCTATATCTCCAGAATGAATAGATCTTGCCGTCTTCAAGTCAACTTCTATATCATCTAAATAAATTGTGGGTTTCATTCCCCTAAGGTTAACTTCAACATTTTCAATACTAAATATGGCGTCAGCATCTTTAGGGTCTTTTGTGTATCTTCCTGTTCTAATACCCGGCACATTTATTATTAAATCCATAAAAGTGCTAGATCCCGTTTGTTCCATGTCACTTACTACGACGCGGTAAGAAGGTGCAAAGATGCGTGCTCGTTTATTTCTCCTTATTTCTTCAACTTCTTCTTTTGTTATTACTTTTGTTTCTACTAAAACTTCATCTAATACCTCTCTTTCGCCATCAAATTGAAAATCTCTAAATACATTATTTCGTGATTTTTTTCTATATTTCTCTTCATCAGCAATACTCAACTTTTGATTGAATGTATTGTTTATTTCATCAGGAATAATACCGGGTCTTTGTGGAACTGTTGCCAACTTAATATTGGTGTCAGCAAAATTTGGTTTTTCAGATTTAAGACTTGATCCAGCTTGCAAGAATACGTTAATAGTATCATGAAATACAAATGGTCCATAAGAAAAATGCCCAATGTCATTAGTGTTATCAGTTTCTTGATAAAAACCTTTTTTACGGAAAGTGAGTTTGGTTTCGCTAAATTTATTTTGAAAAGGTGATTTTGCATTGATCGTGTTTCCGCTAATATATATTCCTTTTTCAGGTTTGTAATCTTGCCTGGCGCTATTCTGAATAAATTCCTGCCACTTAAAGCGTCGCCATCCGTGAGTCATCATTATTAAATCTAATTGTTGGTTCTTTTTTATAGTGTCGCCAGCAGTGAAAAAATAGTTTGGAGATTTTATTTTTCCTCTTAGATCAGAATTCATTAATAAATAGGTCTTTATGTTTTCTGCATTGTTGTTCGGTTTGATTAATTCAGCATCTGTTATCGACAAAGAAAAGGTTCCAGAAACGAGCTTTCCGCTATCGTCCCTAATATCAATTATCATGTTTACACGATCGCGAATACTAGTGTTGAAACCGTTTGTCTTTTTCACTTTAACAGCAATTTTTTCTTTCTTTTTAATATAAACCATTCGCTCAGCAACAGGTTTTTCAGATTCATTGAAAACTACAATATCCAAAACACCTTCAATCAAATCTGAAGTTGGGACTTTTACCAACATTGTGTTGGTCTGCTGGTCTTGGATATAATCAAACGCAGCTAAACCTCTTTGCTGACCAACGATTAGCATATTTTTCAATCCTTCTTTTTTGTTTGTTCTAAGGTTTATTATAACTTCTTTATCGGTTGTGGAAGTGTTTAAAACATAGCCTTCAGAAAGTGGAATAGGTAAAGGATAGAGAATGTTTTCTTCGCCATTTGTAATAACCGCGCGATATTCTTTGCCCGGTTCAGGTTTTAAATAAAACAATCCGAGACCAAATTCTAGAGTTTTAAAATCTGTGACTTTATTTCCTTCGAAGTCTTCAATAATTCCAACGATAGGCTTAGACGATATTTCCGCATCCTTAATTTTTACAGCGACTTTATTGGTCATCCCGTCAATTAGATAACCACCTTCCGGATAAAAACCAATGTCTGGCAACTCTGAATTTGTTTCTATTTCTGAATTTTCTATAGAATCGCTATCGGGAATTTCTGAATTTAGCGCAAAAACAGGAATTTCCTTCTTGAAGAAATAATCCCTGGGCTGATTACGCATATAGTTTGTGTAAGCACGTAAAAGATAAGTTCCATCTTTCAGTGTAAGAGGTAATTTAAAATCTCCATCAGCACTAAAAGATTCGACAAATAATTTTCGTTCGCTGATTACTTCACCGTTTTCATTTATTAGTTCAACATAAATTATTTTGCTTTTTTCACTTTTTTTGTGGGTAACACCATTAACAAGAAAGGCATTGAACCAGATGTCTTCGCCAGCAGTATAATATGGTTTGTCTGTTTTAATATAAATTTTTTCAGGATATTTTTCTGAAGTGTATTCGTGCAGTCTATTGAAAATTAAAATTTTCAATCCCGAGCTATCACTAACCGAAAATGCAAAACAAAGAATGCATACAATTGCAAGAAGAAAATTTTTCATAGACCTTCGTAAAGTGAATAAATCTAAAGATAAGAATTTTTTAATCAAAAAAAACCTAACAGTGTCATTTCTATCCCCATAGCTATCGGGATAGAAATGACACTGTTAGGTCTGATAATTTTATCAGTTCAAATAAAAATTTGAATTATTAAAACGGATAATTGTTTTCAGTAATTACTTTGGCAGCAATCGTTTTTCTAATTTCACCAATATTTGGCATATTTTGATACTTGGTGAAACGTTTCAATCCCATTAGCATAGCGCGTTGTTCATCACCTTCAGAGAAAGAAAGTATTGCTTCTTTTGCTTTCACCGTAATAATATCCACCGCGTGATAAAGGTATAATTGCGACATTGCAATTTGTTCTTTTTGAGAATCCTCGCCAAAACGTTTTGCATTTTTTTCGGTTCTTAAAATTCCACTTTCGGCCATATAGATTTCAATCAAGATATCTGCGGCAGCCAATAATGTTTGTTGGTGTTCTTCCAGTTCAGTTCCATATTTTTGAACGGCGCTTCCTGCAACCATTAAAAATACTTTCTTAAGTTTAGCGATCATTGCTTTTTCTTCTGAAAGCAATTCAGAGAAATCTGGTGTGTCAAAAGAAGGAATTCCCATCAACTCTCCAGCAACAGCTTGTGCAGGCCCTAAAAGATCTACGTGACCTTTCATTGCTTTTTTCACTAACATTCCTACCGAAAGCATTCTGTTTATCTCGTTGGTTCCCTCATAAATACGGGTAATTCGAGCATCTCTCCACGCCGCTTCCATAGGTGCTTCTGCACTGTAACCCATCCCTCCAAAAATCTGGATTCCTTCGTCCGTACAATGTTGGATATCTTCCGAAACGGCCACTTTCAATATGGAACACTCTATGGCATATTCTTCAACTCCTTTTAATTCTGCTTCTTGGTGGCTGTTACCAGCTGCAACACGCATAGCAATTCTATCTTCAACATTTTTAGCTGCTCTATATGAAGCACTTTCGTCTACATAGGCATTAGTTGCCATTTCAGCTAATTTAAGTTTAATAGCACCAAAAGATGAAATAGGCACGTCAAATTGAATTCTTTCGTTTGCGTATTCCACCGCTTTTGAAATAACTCTACGTTGGCCATCAAGACCCGCAGCAGCAAGTTTTATACGACCCACGTTTAAAGCGTTCATTGCTATTTTGAAACCTTCGCCTCTTTCGCCCAACATATTTTCTGCAGGAACTTTGGTGTCGCTAAAGAAAACCTGACGAGTAGAAGAGGAGTGTATACCTAGTTTCTTTTCTTCCTCGCCAAATGTAATTCCGTTTGAAGAATCGTTTTCAACGATAAATCCGGTAATGTTTTTATCGTCTTCAACTCTGGCAAAAACAATGAATGTACTACAGAATCCTGCATTAGAAATCCACATTTTTTGTCCGCTGATAGCGTATGTTTTTCCATCTTCAGAAAGAACGGCTTTTGTTTTTCCGCTGTTCGCATCACTTCCTGCACCAGGTTCAGTTAAAGCATACGCTCCAAACCATTCGCCTGTTGCTAATTTTGGGACATATTTTTTCTTTTGTTCTTCTGTTCCGTATAGGGTGATAGGCATTGTTCCAATTCCGGTGTGCGCTCCAAAAGCTGTAGCCACAGAGCCACTAGCCCCAGACATATAATCGCATACCAACATAGTAGTTACGAAACCCATTCCCAATCCGCCGTATTCCTCTGGAACAGCAACGCCAAGAAGGCCCATTTCACCAGCTTTTTGCATTAACTCTTCGGTAAGGGCGTAGTCGTGTTGCTCCAAGCGTGCCTTTAACGGCCAGATTTCACGATCTACAAACTCCTTAACAGAATCGCGCATCATTTTTTGTTCTTCCGAAAAGTCTTCTGGTGTGAAAACGTCTTCGGCTTTTGTTTCTTTTACTAGAAATTGTCCTCCGCGCAGTAATTCTTTATTTTTTGTTTCAGTTTCCATTACTATATAAGTTTGTTAAGTTGTTATTTCAAAAATTCATAAACTCCTGCAGCACCTTGCCCGGTTCCTACGCACATCGTTACCATTCCATATTTACCTTGAAGGTTTCGTTTTCGCATTTCGTCAAAAAGTTGCACGGAAAGTTTTGCGCCAGTACATCCCAGTGGATGACCCATAGCGATTGCTCCTCCGTTTGGGTTTACAATTTCTTTATTCAAACCAAGTCCGCGGATTACTGCTAAAGATTGTGATGCAAAAGCTTCATTCAATTCTATAATTTCCATTTGATCTTGCTTCAATCCAGCTTGTTTCAATGCTTGTGGAATTGCGTACATTGGCCCAATACCCATAATTTTTGGTTCAACACCAACGGCAGTAAAACTTACCAATCTGGCAATAGGTTCAAGATTTAATTCTTTTACCATTTCTTCACTCATAATTACTGCGAAAGCTGCGCCGTCACTCATTTGTGAGGAATTTCCAGCGGTAACACTTCCGCCAGCAGCGAAAACCGGACGAAGTTTTGAAAGAGCTTCAATATTGGTTCCTTTTCTAGGGCCTTCATCTTTAGTAACCGTATAACTTTCAGTTACTTTTTTTCCAGCATCGTTTACGAAAGTGCGTTCCACATCTATTGGAACAATTTGATCTTGAAAACGATCCTCATCCTGTGCTTTTAAAGCACGCATCTGACTTGTGTAAGCAAATTCATCTTGATCTTCACGTGAAACATCGTATTTTTTAGCAACCGCTTCAGCAGTTAAACCCATATTCCAGTAATAATCTTCGTGACCTTCTTTTGCTAACTTATAATCTGGGACAGGTTTGTAACCGCCCATTGGGATATAGCTCATACTTTCAGAACCACCAGCAATAATGCAATCTGCCATTCCACTTTGAATTTTAGCAGTAGCTATTGCGATGGTTTCAAGACCGGAAGCACAGTAACGGTTAACTGTCATCCCTGGAACATCAACTATTTCTAAGCCCATTAAGGAAATCAATCGGCCCATATTTAAGCCTTGCTCGGCTTCGGGCATCGCGTTACCTACTATTACGTCGTCAATTCGTTTTTTGTCGAGTTGCGGTAATTCTTTCAATATATATTTAATGGTTTCCGCAGCGAGTTCATCTGATCTTTTGAAGCGGAAAACGCCTCTTGGTGCTTTGCCGACTGCGGTTCGGTATGCTTTTACTATATATGCTGTTTTCATTTTTCTAGTATTTTGGATTATTGGATTTTTAGAGGTTTCGATTTCTAAAAATCTAAAGTTCTAATTATCTAACAATCTAATTTCTTAAAGGTTTTCCCTTCTGAATCATATGCTGAAGTCTTTCCAAAGTTTTACGTTCTCCAGCTAAACTTAAGAATGCTTCTCTTTCAAGGTCGAGTAAGTACTGTTCACTCACCAAGCTGTTTTCACTCAAATCACCACCAGCCATAACGTAGGCAAGTTTATTGGCGATTTTCTTGTCGTGTTCGCTTATGTAGTTTCCAGCGAGCATTTGGTCAGTTCCTACTAAGAACATTCCCAAAGCTTGTTTTCCTAAAACCTTTATATCTGTTCTTGGAATTGGTTTTGTATAACCTTGATCTGCCATCATACGTGCTACTTCTTTAGCTGCGGCAATTTGTCTAGCTTCATTTACGATTACTATATCTTTACCTTTTTGAAGAATTCCAGTATCATAAGCTTCATAAGCTGAAGTGGAAACTTTTGCCATTGCAATTGTCAAGAAATATTCTTGAAGGGTGTTAAGCTCAACATCATCTTTTCTAAATAAATCACTCGCGCGCATCGCCATTTCTTTGGAACCGCCGCCGCCAGGAATTACTCCAACGCCAAATTCAACCAAACCAATGTAACTTTCAGCAGCTGCAACAACTCTATCTGCGTGAAGTGTAAATTCACAACCGCCGCCTAAAGTCATTCCATGCGGTGCAACCACAACTGGAATAGAAGAGTAGCGAAGACGCATACTAGTATCTTGGAAATATTTTACAGCAGCATTTAATTCTTCATATTCTTGCTCAACTGCCATCATAAATATCATTCCGATGTTTGCGCCAACGGAGAAGTTTTTACCGTTGTTGGCAATAACCAAACCATCGTAATCTTTTTCGGCCATGTCAATGGCTTTGTTGATTCCAGCTAAAACATCGCCGCCAACGGCGTTCATTTTACTGATGAATTCTACATTCAGAATTCCATCGCCAAGATCTTCAACAACAACTCCGTTATTTCTGAAAACTTCAGAAGTTTTACGAATGTTATCCAGAATTATAAATGAATCTTGTCCGGGAACTTTTAAATGTTTTTTCTGCGGAATATCGTAATAATAAGTGTTTCCGTCTTTTATGGAATAGAAGGAATCTACGCCAGCTTCAAGCATTTCGTTTACCCAAGCGGCTGGTTCTTTTCCTAAATCTTTAATTAATTCAATTCCTTTTTTAACGCCAACGGCATCCCAAATTTCGAAGGGACCGTTGTCCCAACCGAAACCAGCTTTCATTGCATCATCAATCTTATAAAGCTCGTCGGTTATTTCAGGAATTCTTTTTGAAACATAAGCGAACATTGCACCGAAGTTTTTTCGGTAAAATTCGCCTGCTTTGTCTTCGCCAGCAATAAGAATTGGGAAACGATCGGTTACTTTATCTACCGATTTCGTTTTTTCCAAAGTGCCGAAAGATGCTTTTTTAGCGCTTCTGTAGTCTAATGAATTTAGGTCGAGCGTAAGAATTTCACTGCTACCGTCGTCATTTTTTACTTTTTTATAGAAACCTTGTCCACTTTTGCTTCCAAGCCATTTCTTCTCCATCATAGTATCGATGAAACCTGGAATTTGAAATATACCGTGTTCTTCATCTTCAGGAACGTTATCGTAAATTCCTTTGGCGACGTGTACTAAAGTATCCAATCCTACAACATCAACGGTACGGAAAGTTGCAGATTTTGGTCGGCCAATTACTGGACCAGTTAATTTATCTACTTCTTCAACAGTAAGTCCCATTTCTTTTACTTGGTGAAAAAGGCTTTGAATACCGAAGATTCCGATTCTGTTTCCTATAAAAGCAGGAGTGTCTTTTGCAATGACTGAAGTTTTTCCGAGGAATTTTTCACCATAACCATTTAGGAAGTCCAAAACTTCAGTTGAAGTTTTTGGTCCTGGAATAATTTCAAAAAGTTTTAAATATCGCGGGGGATTGAAAAAGTGTGTTCCGCAGAAATGTTTTTGGAAATCTTCACTTCTACCTTCGCTCATAAACTTAATAGGAATACCTGAAGTGTTTGAAGTAATAAGTGTTCCTGGTTTTCTGTGTTTGTCAAGGTTTTCAAAAACTTGTTTCTTTATATCTAAACGTTCCACAACCACTTCAATAATCCAATCTGCAGTTTTTACTTTAGAAATATCATCTTCCAAGTTTCCTGTGGAAATTCGCTTAGCAAAATCTTTGTGGTAGAGTGGGGCAGGGTTACTTTTTATAGCTTTCTGTAAATCGTCGTTTACGATTCTATTTCTTACCGCTTTGTCTTCAAGTGTAAGACCTTTTTTCTTTTCGGCATCATTAAGTTCGCGGGGAACAATGTCCAGCAAAAGCACTTCCACGCCAATGTTGGCGAAATGGCAAGCTATGCCGCTTCCCATAATTCCGGAACCGATTACCGCTACTTTGTTAATTCTTCTTTTTGACATGTTTTCTAGTTATGAGTTATGAGTTTAGAGTTATGAGTTTGAAATTTCATTTTAATTTCTAATCTCTATTTCTTAATTTGACTCGTATATTTTCTTTGAATTAATCAATTCGTTTATTGTGTTTGCTACTTTTTTAAAAGTTTGTAATTCTTCTGCAGACACATTTTTTTTAACCGCTTCGTCAAAACCCAAAACAACTCCTTTTGAAAAATCCCGCATTTCCTTTCCGAAGGGCGTTAAATGAATCAACACTCCGCGACCATCTTCTGGATTGGGTCTTCGCTCTATCAATCCTTTCTGTTCCATAGATTTCAACGTGCGCGAAAGGCTTGTGGCTTCCATCCCCATTTTAGGCCCAAGCGCTGTGCTTGGGGTTCCAGCTTCGGAGTCAATACTTATTAATGCGAAGCCTGTTGCCATGGTGCTTCCTTTTTTCCCAGCTTCTTCATTATACATTTTTATGACGCTCATCCAAGTGGAGCGTAGCATATAATCTATGGTTTTCTCTTTATGTTTATCCTGCATTGAAGATTTTCAAAAAAATTTGAATACCAAAGATACAAAAAATTTGTTATGCACGCATAGTATATTTAAAACAAATTACCCTTTCTCGGTAGCCGCATAATTCAATTTTCCATCAACTACTTTTGCTGGTGCGGTGTACGGATGCTCGGTTGCTTTATTTTCACCCATAATATGAAGCACAGTCCAACCTTCAACTTTTAGAATATCTGAAATCATAGAACGATGGCAGCTCCACCAAACGGCTTCAGCACACATTATCGCGGTATTTTTTTCTGAAGCAATTTCTTCTAGAATTTTTAATGATTTTTGAAAAGTTTCCGTTTCCATATAATCTGCATAGCCTTTAAACGAATCCAATCGCCACGCATCATTTTTTGAATTTGGAATTGGTTTTCTACGTCCGCCCAAGTTGACGAGATGCGTGTATTCAATTCCGTATTCTGGAAGAGAAACTTCTAAGCTGTCTTTATTAAACTGTGGAAATTTTCGTGAACCTGGATAATGACGTACATCTACGAGCGTTTTTATGTTGAAGGAATTCAGCAGAATTAGAAATTCCTCTAGCGAACGAGTAGAATGGCCGATGGTCCAAATGGTCTTCATTTTTATAGAATAGATTACTTATAAAGGTAAGAAATCGGGAAGGGGCTATGAATGATTTTTAATGGTTTAACGGAACTTTAATAGCGAAGAAATTTGTTTTGCTAAAAGTTTTATTCAATTATAAAGCCGTCTTTCGTTTCAATAATTGGTCGATCTTTGAATATTTTTCTGATGTCTTCAGAATTTATTTGGTAGAACTTCCAGTTCACAGTATTGAAATAAATCAAAACCGCCTCATTGTTTTCTATGGTTTCTTTCATTTTCAATATTTCGGCTTCCTTATTTACATCTACGATCATATTTCCAGGCAATAACCACTTTGGGAGCGGCTTTAGTTGCTGAGATGTTTCGGGGAAATACAGGGAAATATAATTCACGTCGTTCGTGTAAATCTCTTTGTCTAAGAATTGAGGCAATCTTTGAAGCGTATCTGAATTCTTAAATTTTTCCGAAGTAATGCCCTGACCTTCATTTATAGCAGTAAACCAAGATAAAATAGCAGTATTTACTGAAAGAATGAAGATAATAATAACAAGGAAGTTGAGAGCAGTGGCTTTAAATGGTTTTGAAATATAAAACGCTAAAAAAGGTGAAATCAAGAGTAGCAACAACGGAAATATTGGAGCCATCATCCTACTATCCATAGGTATGGCGGCATCTATAAATGAAATTGAAAAAACAATGAAAAGCAGATAACAAACAATCGTTAAACCAAAAATATAGAGATGGCCGTTATTATGTCTAGCAACTGTGCGCAAATTAGTGTTGAGGTTTGGTGTTTTAAAAATTACATAAATAAAAACCCAAAAAAGTATAATTCCTACTATTGCGAGTTGCAAATTACTTTGAAAAGGAAGTACCCAAGAAAGTATTGTTTTTCCGAAACTCAGAATATTTTCCAATCCAATCGGATGAAAACTAAATGATCTGTTAGCAATATCTCCTGTTCGTTCACTACTGTAAAGAAACCAAATTAAGGTAATCGGCGCTATTGAAGCTATTAAAAGGAAGCAATTCTTTATTCTGCTTAAGATGGTTTCCTTATTAGAAATCAATAGATAAAGAAGAAGACCGCCTACAAAACCAATTCCGGCGTAGCGTATTAAAATTAAAAAACTGAACGTTAATCCACTTAAAATTAATAAATATGATTTCTTCAAAAGTATCCATTTTCTGAAAAAATAAAGAGCAATCAGAAGAATAGTAATGAAGAGCGGTTCGGAAAGAAACCAAGTATAAATGTTCAAGGAAACTGAAAAAAACAATAAAACATTTATGAGAATACGTGTTTTGTCTGTTGTCCTATGGAGATTCAGTATTAAGTTGAAAACCCAGAATGTTACTCCTAAAAGGATGGCGTTTAAATATTTTCCAGAAAGAAATGGATCTAAATTCAAAAGCTTTGAAAAACCTGCTAAAACCAAAGCGTAGAGCGGCGGCCAATGATTTATGAAATCTCCTGCATCATTAACGATGCCGTGTCCTTTCATAATATTTCGAGCCACTTCAATGTAGTTTACACCGTCTGAAGTAACGCCCAAGTTATATGTTTGCGTTTGGAGTAAAACGAGAACCAATCCCAATAAAACAAAGAGGATTGTGATGAGGTTTCGGAACTTATAATCTGAATAAACCATATTTCAAAATACAGTAAATTGCCCTAAAACCGTCTTTCCAACCTATCTTTTTTCCTTCGTCGTAAGTTCTTCCGTAATAGGAAATCCCAACTTCATAAATCCGTATATTTTTGATACGAGAAATTTTGGAGGTTACCTCTGGTTCAAAACCAAATCTATTTTCCTTTAGGGGAATATTTTGGATTATTTCGGTTTTAAAAAGTTTGTAACAAGTTTCCATATCCGTTAGGTTCAAATCTGTAACCATATTGGAAAGCGTGGTTAAAAATTTATTACCCAAAGAATGCCAAAAAAACAAAATACGATGTGGTTTTCCACCCATAAATCGGGAACCGTACACTACATCTGCAAAACCGTCAAGCATAGGTTTTAGCAATTCATTATATTCTTCTGGATCATATTCTAAATCGGCATCTTGAATTATAAGGAAATCGCCTGTAGCTTTAGATATACCTGTGTGCAGCGCCGCTCCTTTCCCCAAATTTGTGGAATGTTCAAAATATGCAATGTGGAGTTCAGGGTTTTCAGCTTGGTAGGTTTCAATTACTTTTTTCGTAGCATCGGTTGAAAAGTCATTTACGATTATAACTTCCTTTTCTATATTTTCTGAAATTGAAACCGCTTTTATTTTGTTTAGAATAAAATGAATAGTCGCAGCTTCATTATAGGCTGGCATTATGATAGAAAGTTTTTTAGTCATTGTTTAAGTTGAAATGAATTTTAGCCCCACAATAGAAGCGATGAGCGTACCTAGGAAAAAAACACGCCAAAAAGTAGCTGGCTCATTAAAATAGAAAATACCAATTAAAACAGTTCCAACTGCGCCAATTCCAGTCCAAACTGCATAAGCAGTACCAATTGGAAGCGTTTTTGAAGCTTTTATAAGTAGAAGCATACTTATCGCTAAACAGATTAGAAATCCTCCAAACCAAAGCTTTGCTTCTAGTCCTGAAGTTTCTTTTACCTTGCCTAAGCAAGCTGCGAAGCCAACTTCAAAGAGGCCGCCGATGATTAGGAGGATCCAGTTCATTGTTCAGAGTCATTTTTTAAACCATCAATAATATTACTTAAATCCAAAACAAGCTCTGAAAGATCATTGACAATGATATTCCAAACGATTTCATAATCAATCCCGAAATATTCATGAATAATACGGTTCCGGAAACCGCGGATTCTATTCCAAGCAATTTGCGGATATTGAATTCTATAGTCTGGATGGATTCGATTTGCTGCTTCGCCAATGATTTCAAAGTTTCTTACAACAGCGTCTATTGTTTTATCGTCTTCACAAAAAGATTCTAAAGTGAAATTCTTTGTATATAACTGTATTTTGGAGGCTGCCTCTAGCATATCCTCCAAAAGAAGTATATAATCACGTTTAGACATAAATTAAATCTTCTTCGATTATTTTAAAATATTTTTCTTTTACTCCATTTCTGGATACGAGGTCAATCTTTAATCCTAATTGGTTTTCAATTTCTTCAGCAAGGTCAATAAAACGAATTCCTATGCTTGCATTGAAATCTACTAAAAGATCCAAATCACTATCTTTTGTTTGTTCATTTCGTGCAAAAGAACCAAAAATAGCTAAAGATTTTATAGGATATTTTTTAACCAAAGTAGCTTTGCTTCTGCCAAGTTCCTTTTTTATAGTTTCTAAAGTCTTCATAAAATTTAAAAGATATATAGCGTGAACAATCAAAGATAGTTTATTTACGAAGTATGCCCATAAATCTCATTATACAAATCCTTATACTGCTCTTTAATGATCTTACGTTTCATTTTCATCGTTGGGGTTAATTGCCCGCCTTCAATACTCCAAACGTCGGGTGTTAGCCTAAATGTTTTCACTTTTTCCCAATGACCAAACTTTTCGTTATAATGATCTACTTCTTCTTGAATGCGATCTATTACAGCCTGGTTTTTCACGATTTCTCTTGGGTCTGATGAAATATTTCTTCCTTTCTTGCTGCCCCATTCCTTTATAAATTCAAAATCAGGTTGTATTAAAGCTGCTGGCATTTTTTCGCCTTCACCAATTACCATCATTTGTTCTATGAAACGAGATTGTTTCATTACGTTTTCAAGTACTTGTGGCGCTACATATTTACCGCCACTGGTTTTAAACATTTCCTTTTTGCGGTCCGTAATTTTTAAGAATCCTTCGCTATCAATTTCGCCAATATCGCCAGTGTGGAAATAGCCGTCTTTTAAAACCTCATCGGTCTGTTCTTGGTTTTTGTAATAGCCAATCATTACTTGCGGACCTTTTACCAAAATCTCACCGTCTTCAGCTATTTTAACTTCGGTTTCTCTTAAAGGTTTTCCAACAGTTCCAATTTTGAAACCGTGATTACGCATATCGTTTACCGAGACTACTGGCGAAGTTTCTGTTAAGCCATAACCTTCCATTACAGGAATGCCACCAGCATTAAATACTCTTGCCAATCGTGGTTGTAGCGGAGCGCTACCTGAGGCGATAGCTTTTAAATTACCACCCAAAGCTTCACGCCATTTGCTGAAAATTAATTTATTAGCTAGTTTAAGTTGAGTTTCATACCACCAACCGTTTTCTCCGTAAGGTTCGTATTTTAAACCTAATTCAATTGCCCAGAAAAACAATTTCTTTTTAATGCCTGTTAGTTCGCCACCTTTTGCATAAATTTTATCGTAAACCTTTTCTAAGACTCTTGGTACAGCCGTCATTACTTCTGGCTTCACCTCTTTTAGGTTATCGCTTATGGTATCTAAAGATTCAGCATAATAAATTTCGACACCACAATATTGATACATATATAAAAGCATACGTTCATAAACGTGGCAAACGGGTAAGAAGCTTAAAGATGAAGATTTTCCCATATCAATAGGCAATCTTTCTGCACTAAACTTAGCATTGGTTGCAATGTTTTTATGTGAAAGCATAACACCTTTTGGCTTCCCCGTAGTTCCGGAGGTATAAATTAAGGTTGCCACATCATCTTCACTAATGGCTGCTTTTCTTTTATCTAATTCTTCTTGATTTTTTGTATCCTTTCCGGTTTCAAGTACTTCGCTCCAGTTTTTTACGCCTTCTATTTGGTCAAAACTATAAACTTCTTTTAAGGAAGGAACATTAGCTTTTATAGCCATCACTTTGTCATAAACTTCTTTATCGGAAACAAAACAATACACAGCTTCACTATGATTCAGAACATATTCATATTCTTCTTGTGAAATTGTTGGATAAACGGGTACATCCTGAGCTCCGGTCTGCATAATACCAATATCACAAATATTCCATTCGGTGCGATTTGTTGTTGAAATTAGTGCGACTTTATCATTAGGTTTTACATCCATTTCAATTAAAGCCCTGCTTATTTGGTTGGCTTTATCTAAATATTCTTGAGTAGAAGTGGCTTTCCATTCACCATTGTATTTGGTGTTTAATGATTTAGCCTGTGGATATTTTTCTAACTGATAGTATGGGAAGTCGAAGAGTCTTTTTGGGTCTTTCATGATAGTGATGTTAAGGAAGTGAAAATAGCAAAATTATTTTAGTTTCTTCTAGAAAAGAAAAAGGAATGACTCGTTTGGAGCATTCCTAATAAAAGTAAAGATTTTTTTTACCACAAAGGCACAGAGGAGGCACAGAGTTCACAAAGCATCACATTTTTCTCCGCGTCCTCTGCGCCTCTGCGGTTATTTAAGCAAAAGCAATCAACTTTTTTTTACCACAAATGCACAAAGAACACAAACCACCACATTTTTCTCCGCGTCCTCTGCGCCTCTGCGGTTAAACCCCACAACAAACAAAAAACCGTCTGCGAAAAATCACAAACGGTCATTTAATATAGTAGCGGGTTTTTATTTCTTATCAATCCACTCACGAGCATTCACAAGCGCCTGAATCCAAGGCGAAACTTCATCATCTTTCCTATCTTCTGGATAATACCCCCAATTCCAAGGAAAAGTAGAACGTTCCAAATGCGGCATCATTACTAAATGGCGACCTGTTTTATCAGTCATCATTGCAGTATTAAAGTCGCTTCCATTTGGATTTGCAGGTAAAGCATCATAACCATATTTAGCTACAATGTTATAATGACTTTCTTTATTCGGAAAACTGAATTTCCCTTCCCCGTGTGCAGACCAAATACCTAAAGTGCTTCCCGCCAAAGATGAAAGCATCACAGAATTATTCTCCTGAATTTTCACCGAAGTAAACACACATTCAAACTTGCCAGTATCATTATGAAGCATTTTTGGTTTTTCATCGTCTTCAGGATTAAGCAATCCAAGTTCCACAAATAGTTGACAACCGTTACAAACGCCCAATGAAAGTGTATCATCTTTTGCGAAGAAATTCTTTAAAGCTGTGTTTGCCTTTTCATTATATAAAAACGAACCAGCCCAACCTTTTGCACTTCCCAAAACATCACTATTACTGAAACCACCAACGGCAACAAGCAATTTTATTTCTTCTAAATCTTCACGACCTTCAATAAGGTCCGTCATATGCACATCTTTCACATCAAAACCTGCGAGGTGCATCATATAAGCCATTTCGCGTTCGCTATTACTGCCTTTTTCACGGATAACTGCCGCTTTAGGGCATTCAGTTGGGAGTTCCTCTCCTTTGGAGGAGTTAGGGGAGGCCTTCCCTGTGAAATTCTTTGGAAACTCAAACTTCAGCGGCTGATTTTTATAATTATCAAAACGTACTTTTGCAAGAGTTGCACCGATTTGGTTTCTATCTAATAAATACGAAGTTTTATACCAAGCATCACGCATTTCAGGAATACTAAAACTAAGTTCTTCTGAATTATTTTTTATATGAAGCGTTTCATTATCTGAAATAGTTCCAATCTTTTTAAAATCTATATTTTTTGAAGAAAGCATTTTTTCAACCGAAACATCTTCCGAAGCTTGAATTACAACACCACAATTTTCAGCAAAAAGTAATTTTACAATATCACTTTCACCTAAACCAGAAAGATCTAGATTTGCACCCAGATTAACATCGGCAAAACACATTTCTAATAAAGTAGTAATCAATCCACCCGAAGCAACATCGTGACCTGCGAGGATTTTATCGTCTTTAATCAATTCCTGTAAAGTGTTGAAAACTGTTTTAACGTAAGCCGCACTTTTAACGTCTGGAGCTTCATTTCCTATGGAATTCATAATTTGTCCAAAAGAAGAACCACCCAATTTAAAGTCGTCTTGTGAAATATTTATATAATAGATGCTGCCACCATTCTTTTGCAAAACGGGTTCTACAACTTTCTGAATATCATTACAATTTCCAGCTGCCGAAATAATTACAGTTCCTGGAGAAATTACTTCGCCATCTTTGTATTTCTGCTTCATTGAAAGTGAATCTTTTCCTGTGGGAACATTTATTCCCAAATCAATTGAAAATTCTGAAACTGCTTTTACCGCTGCATAAAGACGAGCATCTTCACCTTCATTATTACAAGGCCACATCCAGTTTGCGGAAAGTGAAATGCTTTTTAAACCATCTTTTAACGGAGCCCAAACTATATTGGTTAAAGACTCGGTAATAGCATTGCGCGAACCTGCGGCAGCATCAATTAAAGCAGTTAAAGGTGAGTGACCAATTGAAGTAGCAACACCTTCTTTTCCGTGGTAATCCAGCGCCATAACACCACAGTTGTTTAGCGGCAATTGCAATGGACCCGCTGTTTGTTGCTTCGCAACGCGACCTGTAACACATCGATCTACTTTATTGGTAAGCCAGTCTTTACAGGCCACAGCTTCTAATTGAAGTACTTGCGCAACGTATTCTTTTATTTTTGAAACGTCATAATCAGAGTTTTTATATGTCCTATTTATGGTTTTATCTTTCATTATAGTTTTTGGGGAGCTACCAAACATATCTTCCAAAGCGAAATCCATTGGCTTTTCGCCTTTTTTGTTTTCAAAACAGAAGCGTTGGTCGCCCGTAACTTGTCCAACTTCATACATTGGGGAACGCTCACGATCCGCAACTCTTTTCAGCTTTTGAATGTCGGCTTCACCAATAACCAAGCCCATACGTTCTTGGCTTTCGTTACCCATAATTTCCTTGTCAGATAGAGTAGGGTCGCCAATAGGAAGTTTATTCAATTCAATTTTACCTCCAGTTTCTTCTACTAATTCACTCAAGCAGTTTAAATGTCCGCCAGCTCCGTGATCGTGGATGGAAACTATTGGGTTGTGGTCGCTTTCCACCATTGCGCGAATGGCGTTTGCGGCACGTTTTTGCATTTCTGGGTTACTACGTTGAATTGCATTTAGTTCAATACCGCTGCTAAACTCCCCTGTATCTGCTGAAGAAACTGCAGCCCCACCCATTCCAATTCTATAGTTGTCGCCACCAAGGATTACAATTTTATCTCCTTCTTGTGGTTTGCCTTTTATGGCTTGGCTAGCTTTTCCGTACCCAATTCCGCCGGCCATCATAATAACCTTATCATAGCCCAGTTTACGCGAAGACCCTTCGACTGCGCTCAGGGTGACATCTTGCTTTTCATCATGTTCGAAAGTTAGAACTGAACCAGCAATTAAAGGTTGCCCAAATTTATTACCAAAATCTGAAGCGCCATTACTAGCTTTTATTAAAATATCGAGTGGCGTTTGGTATAACCAGTCGCGTTCCTTCATTGCTTTTTCCCAAGGTCTGTCAACCTGAGCGGAGTCGAACGGGTCATTCAATCTTGAATAAGAAGTCATATAAACAGCCGTTCCAGCCAATGGCAACGAACCTTTTCCCCCAGCCAATCTATCGCGGATTTCACCACCACTTCCTGTTGCAGCACCGTTAAAAGGCTCGACTGTTGTTGGGAAATTGTGGGTTTCTGCTTTTATGGAAATTACACTTTCAAAATCTTTTTCCTCGTACCAATCTGGTTTATCACCACTTTTTGGTGCCCATTGTTTTACTGTTGGCCCTTTTACGAAAGCAACATTATCTTTATAAGCCGAAACAATATCATTCGGGTTTTCTGCGGAAGTCTTTTTTATAAGTTTGAATAGGGAAGAAGGCATTTCTTTACCGTCGATTTCAAAAACGCCGTTGAAAATTTTGTGGCGGCAGTGTTCGCTATTTACTTGGCTGAACCCGAAAACCTCACTATCTGTAAGTTTTCTTCCTAGTTTTTCTGAAAGATTATCTAGATATTCAACTTCTTCAGCATTCAAGGCTAAACCTTCCTTTTGGTTGTATTCTGAAATGTTTTCAATTTCTAAAATAGCTTCTGGCAGAATATTAATTTCAAAAATAGCTTGATTCAACTCTTTAAATTTCTGTGAAATCATTGGGTCGAAAGTTCCTTTTTCAACTGTGCTATTATGAAATTCCTCGATACGCTTAATTCCATCGATGCCCATATTTTGGGTTATTTCAACAGCATTGGTGCTCCAAGGTGTAACCATAGCGGCGCGTGGACCAATAAAAAAATCTGCCGCGTTTGTGGACAGGACGGATTGCTCTATTTTAGGTTGGTTGCCGAAAAGCCACTCTAACTTTTTAGTGTTTTCTTCTGAAATATTTGCCTGGGTTTGGACTGCGAAAACAGTGTTTTCAACGTTCCCAAAAAAGTGAATCATACTTTGTAATTGTTAGTTCATTTTTGAAGGTGCAAAGGTAACCTATTTTGAAGATATTTTAAATTTCAAAAAAAAGACATTAAGAAAAAAAATAATATTCATTAAGTCTTTGATTGATAATGATTAGATTAAATTTTATTGGTAACTTGTCGACCCTTATTATCTAAACGTTAAACATTAAATCAGATGAATCAAAAAAAATTACTTACTGCAATACTATTATTGCTAAGCATTGGGATATTCGCACAAGAAAAATTCCCGCCTGAACAAATTATTATTGGAAACTTTGTCGGTCAGACAGTTCCTTTGCGTGATTTTCCAACAATGCCAAACAATCTTAATTTAGATCCAAAAACGCTTACTGTAGTTCCAAACGAATCTAATACTCAAATTGAAATCAATGACGTTCCACCAACGGTTATTGACAATCTTCAGAAAACACTAGGTCAAATTGTTACTAGACCTATAGAACAAAATTTTGTTGGCGCTTCTTCGTCAGAGTCTGGTTTTTTTCCTCCAGATCCAACAGGAGCAGTGGGGCCTAATCATTATGTACATTCTGTAAATTCACTGGTAAAAATTTTCTCTAAAACAGGAACTTTATTGGTAGGTCCAGTTTCTTTAGGAACCTTTTTAGGTTTTGGTGGAAACAGTGGCGATCCTATTGTTTTGTACGATCAATTGGCAGACAGATGGCTTGTTAGCGAATTTGGAAATATTAATGGAGGTAATTCTTTAGCAATTGGAGTATCTGCAACGAGCGATCCTACGGGAGCTTATAATGTGTATCAATATTCTTTTAGCGGCTTTCCAGATTACCCACACTATGCTGTTTGGCCAGATGCTTATTATGGTACAATAAATTTAGATGGAGCTACAACTCGCGCTTTTGCGTTGGACCGTGATAAAATTATAAGTGGTGCGCCAAACCCTGCAATTGTAATATTCTCTCTTCCGGGAATCGTGGTGAATCCAAACCAGGTAAAAAGCCCTGAAGCTGCAAACCTTTTAGGAAATACAATAGCACCAAATACGCCGGGATATGTTACCTATCTTCAAGATGATGGATGGAATGGTGTTTCATTTGACCATTTAAAAGTTTGGGAAATGACTGTAGATTGGACGAATCCTTCAAATTCCACTATTTCTGCACCACTTGAAATCCCAACAGATCCATTTGATGCTGGTGAACTTTTTGGACAAGGAGCAATATCACAACCTGGAACTAGTCAAAAACTTGCAGGACACGGTGGGATTATTTCTTTTGGAGCAAACTATAGAAGTTTTGCTGATCACAATTCTTGGCTTATAACCTTCAACACCTTTGTTGATAACAATCAAACAGGCGGAATTAGATGGATAGAGCTTAGAAATGATGATTCAAGCCCTTGGACAATTTACCAAGAGGGAACTTATGCGCCAGCTGACGGAAATAGCCGATTTATGAGTAGCTCAGCTATGGATATCTATGGAAACATCGGTCTTGCTTATAGTATTGGTAGTTCTACTTTGCCAGTAGGAATACGTTATACTGGTCGTTTTGATGGTGATCCTTTAGGAACGATGACTGTAGTAGAAACAACTATTAAAAATGGAGTTGGTGTACGAACCAATACCTATAGATATGGGGATTATGGCCATACTACCATGGATCCTGATAATTTTACATTTTGGCATACGGCAGATTACTTTTCATCAAATAATGCTTGGAGAACTCAGATAGCTTCTTTTAGAATTTCAGGAGGTTTTACGGCTGATGTAGGTGTAAGCGCTATTGTTCAACCTGAAAACGGTATTTTAACCAATGCGGAAACAGTTGAAGTTAGTATTCGAAATTATGGATCCGCTTCACAAACAAATATTCCTTTGGAACTTCGTGTGGATGGAAGTTTAATAGCTTCGGAAACTTTTACCGCAACTATTGCTTCTGGAGCAACAGCTACCTACACTTTTGCACAAACAGTAGATCTTTCTACTCCGGGGCAAACTTATAGTATTGAAGTAAAGACCAAATTAACAGGAGATGAGTTTCCTTCTAATGACCTATTAACGAAGGAAGTTAAAAATCTATTCGCAAAAGACGTTGGCGCTACCGTTATAGTTTCACCAGTTAGTAGTCCAGGTCTAGGTAACAGTGAAACAGTTACGGCAAAAATTAAGAACTTTGGTGCCGCTTCTCAGTCAAATTTTAGCGTACAATATGTTATTGACGGAGGAACACCAGTTGTTGAAACATATACAGGAACCATTGCTTCAGAACAAGAAGTGACCTATAGCTTTGCACAAACTGCAGATTTTTCTGCTTTGGGAATTTATAACCTTGCCGTTTCAACCTCTTTGGCTGGTGATGGAGATAATTCAAACAACTCAGTTACTTCCCAAGTTGAAAATATAATTTGTCAGCCTTCAGGTAATTGTTCAGCCGGTCACGGTTTTAGATTATTTTCAATTGCTGAAATTAACAATCCTTCAGCTTGTGAAGGTTATGGCGATTTTACGAATTTGGTTGCAAATTTAGCACCAAATAGCACCACGCCACTTACCATAAAAACAGGCTTTGGAAGCCAATACATAAAAATATGGATTGATTATAATGACGATTCAATTTTTACAATAGATGAGGTTGTTGTGGATAATGTTCAAATAGCGCCAGGTCAAGGTCCTGGAACATATACCGAAACTATAAATTTGGTTATTCCAGGTATCTCGGCAATGGGTAATCATAGAATGAGAGCGAGAGCAAACTGGAATGGACCTGTGCCAGCAAATGCTTGTCAGGACACTCCATTTGGAGAAACAGAAGATTACACAGTAAATCTTGGTGCTTTGGGAGTTGATGATTTTGCAATTAGAAACGGTGAATTGATAATCACAAGTACTGACAATAAACATTTTGATATTTCATTGGTTTCAGATTATGATGGTATGGGCTATATTTCTATCTATAATATGCTTGGCCAGGAATTGGGTATTAAACCTGTTGGAAAAGTGGATGGAGCTTATAACTTAAAACTAGATATGTCTTCGGCTTCTAGTGGAGTATATATAATCAAGGCTGGTGGCCAAACAACCACGGCTGTGCAAACTGCACGAATTATTGTGAAATAGCATTTTACACTTTCAATTAAATAAAAAAGAGCGGACAAATGCCCGCTCTTTTCAATTTTGTAATATTCCGAAAAACTATTGAACCACAATTTTTTTAGTGATTCTCTTTTCCGAAGAAATAAATTCCAAAAGATAAATACCACTATTAAGGTTAGAAACATCTACTTTTTTCTCAGCGTTATTAAACGTGTTGTGCATCACGTTTCTTCCTGAAATATCATAAACCGAATAGCTTTCAACTGGGAAAGAAGAGTTGTCAGTAACCCAAACAACTTCAGAAGTTGGATTTGGATACACTGAAATGTTTTCAGCATTAAAGTCTTGCGTGCCAATAAGTCCCCAACGATCTTCAGCTACAGGTCCGCCCCAAATAATGGTTGCCAAATAAGGATTATCAATAAAAGGGTTGCGGTTTCCGTAGATAGTTTCCAAATATGGGTTTCGTTGATCTTCAAAATCTGTTACAGGATCTTCTGCGTTCCATTTAAGATAGACCTGAAGCATATCTGTAGATCCTTGCAAAGGTCCAACACCATTTAGGGAAGGCAAACAACGGTCTCCATAACGAGTATACATATACATCATTATTCTGGCAACATCGCCTTTCCATTCATCACCTGGATACCAGTTTCCACTTCCAACGTAATCTGCGTGACCAGAGCCATCCATAAACTTTTTGCTTCCTCTGTTCCCATTCATTTTTTGATCGCTTGGACGAATATTCTGAGGATCCGCCACAATTCCAGTTTTGTTGTTACTTGCGTCGCCCATGGGAGGGTTTGCATTGGAACGCACAAAAGTATGCTCGCGGTTATACTCACAGTTTCCACCTCCAAAAGCACCTTTGCTTCGAGTTCTGTCTGTGGTGCAGCTTCCGTCGGTATCATCATAACCGTAAAGTAAAAGTACATTACTATTGTTAGCAGGATCTTCATCGGTTATTTTCATTGAATCTCTAGTGTCTCCATAATTATAAGTACCACTGGCAATATCAATTTTTTGCTGAAGTGCGAAATAAAGATCTTGACCAGTTAAAGTAATGTCAACATCATTGTAATAAGGTTGTTGTGCAAAAACGGTTTGCAGGCTTACTAATAGAAATAGGGTAAATATTTTTTTCATAGATCTAAGTTTTTTATAATCAATTTTATTT
Source organism: Aequorivita sublithincola DSM 14238 (assembly GCF_000265385.1). Classification (NCBI taxonomy): domain Bacteria; kingdom Pseudomonadati; phylum Bacteroidota; class Flavobacteriia; order Flavobacteriales; family Flavobacteriaceae; genus Aequorivita; species Aequorivita sublithincola. The sequence continues at coordinate 3,270,932 of NC_018013.1, read as the reverse complement.
TTTTAGTTGAAAATTCCACTAAACTCGTTAAAATATCGCAACAAATTAATAATTTCTACTAGCACGCGATAAATCGCGAGACTACTGAAAACTGCGACTGCTAACTTGTTTATTATTCTTTTTTCTGAAGCAAAGAAATATAAAATCCATCAAATCCGCTTTTGCTTGGCAATATTTTTTCATCTTTTAACATTGTGAAGTCCTTTCCAGCCTCGCGGCTTAAGAAAGCTTTTACCTGCATTTCGTTTTCTGACGGAAGTATGGAGCAAGTAGCATAAACCAATTGTCCGCCAGGTTTTACCATTCTAGAGTAGCTATCCAATAGTTCCTTTTGCGTTCCGCGAATTGAATCCAAAAACTCGGGCTTCATTTTCCACTTGGAGTCTGGGTTTCTTTTTAAAACTCCCAAACCAGAACAAGGTGCGTCTATCAGTACTTTATCGGCTTTGTCAATTAATTTTTTTATCACTTTCGTGGAATCAATTACACGGGTTTCAATGTTGAAAATATCGTTCCGGCGGGCACGACGTTTTAACTCGTTCAACTTACTTTCGTAAATATCCATAGCAATCAATTGGCCTTTATTCTCCATCATTGTTGCAATGTGAAGGCTTTTTCCACCAGCTCCGGCGCAAGCATCAATAACGCGCATTCCAGGTTTTGCATCAAGTATTTCGGCCACTTTTTGAGAGGAAGCATCTTGCACTTCAAACAAACCATTTTTAAAAGCATCTGTTGTGAAAACATTGCCGCGTTCTTTCAGTTTTAACGCGTCTGGATAACCTTCTAAAGTTTCAGTTCCAATTTCTAGATCTGCCAATTCATTCTGAAGTTTTTCAACGGTTGTTTTTAGCGTATTTACGCGTAAAACCACATCGGCTTGTTGGTTTAAGGCTGCAATTTCCTTGTCCCATTTCTTGCCTAATTCCTTTTGTCCCAACTCGTCCAGCCAATCTGGAATAGACTCGCGATACTTTCTGATTTTTGAAAGTTCATCAAACCTTCCTTTTATGCGGCGGGTTGGCGTGTCTTCGAATTGTTTCCATTCTGGGATTGCGATTCCGTTAAGGGTTGCCCAAACGGTAAACATTCTAAAAAGATTTGGACGATCAAAGTGTTCGTTTACTTCGGCAATTTCAGCATATAATCTTTTCCATCGAACGATGTCGTAAGTGGTTTCAGCTATAAAACCTCTATCGCGCGCGCCCCAACGTTTGTCGCGTTTCAATGTATTTTTAAGTACTTTATCGGCTTGCTTGTTTTCGTTAAAAATCAAGTCGAGGGAATCTATGGTGGCGAATACTAAATTTCGGTGTAATTTCATTTTTGAAAAGTGTTCTTTTTTTTTGCTACGAATACTCGAATAGTAATTAAAAAGTATTCGTGTATTCGTGGCTAATTATTTAGTTTCCAATATTTGAAAACTTTTGCGGTTGCAAAGGTATCTCTTTGAAACTGAAATTGAAATAGAAATCGAAAGCGAAATCAAAAATGAATTCAGATTTAAAATTTGGGATTTGGTTTTTGTTATTTGGAATTTTATAAACGCTACTTTTGGCAAAAATTAAAATCTATGCGTTTTATAGTTGCAATCTTTACTGTTTTTCTTCTTTTTTCCTGTGAAAAGAAAACTGAAATTGAAATCAGTTCAGTGGAAATAACTCCCGTTTTTATTGATAGTCTGAGCATTCGTGCCATTCAACCTTTGGATGAAAACAGAGTTTGGTTTGGTGCTGATAAAGGAAAAGTTGGTTTAATTGATGGCGACACACCAAAACTTGCCGTGATTAAATATGGAGACTCATTACTTCACTTTCGTTCCATTGCTGTTACCAAGGAAGCAGTTTTTGTTCTGAGCATCGCTAATCCGGCTGTGTTATATAAAATTGGTTTCAACGGAAGCGAAGCCACTAATATTGAAGAGGTTTTTAATGAAAAAGATGAAAACGTTTTTTACGATTCTATGAAATTCTGGAATGATGATGAAGGAATTGCAATTGGTGATCCAGTGGAAAATTGTATGTCAATCATCGTAACTTGTGATGGCGGAAACTCTTGGAGCAAAATTCCTTGTGAAAATCTCCCAAAAGTAGAAAAAGGGGAAGCAGCTTTTGCGACAAGTAACTCCAACATTGCAATCTTTGGTGACAACGCCTGGGTAGCAACCGGCGGAAGAAAATCGCGCGTAATGCACACCGCAGATAAAGGTAAAACTTGGGAGATTTTTGACACGCCAATTGTTCATGGAAAAGCGATGACAGGAATTTATAGTATTGATTTTAGAGATGAAAACAACGGAATAGTCTTCGGTGGAAACTGGGAAGACAAACCTTTTAATGAAGGAAATAAAGCAATAACCAAAAACGGAGGTAAAACATGGAAACTCATTGCCAATGGAAAGGAACCAGGATATCGTTCTTCAGTAAGATATATTCCCGGAACAGAAGGGCAGGGGATTGTGGCTGTTGGTTCGCCCGGAATTTCCTTTAGCGGCGATGGCGGCAAAAACTGGAAAGAACTTTCAAAAAAAGGTTTTTATGCTATTGAGTTTGTAAATGATAGCATTGCTTTCGCTTCTGGAAACAATATTATTTCGAGATTGGTTTTTAGAAAGTAATTTCTTTGGCCACGTCCCGATAGCTATCGGGCGCACGAAGGATTGTGTTTTATTATTGAAGCATTTTTCCTGAATACTAATTTCAGAAACGATGAATAGAAAAACATTTCTGAATTAGTGGCGAATTTTCACGAACAATCTTCTTGAACAACAAATAATAAAATTCGTGTATTCGTGGCTAAGAGTTCGTATTTTTGCACTCTTAAATGCCAAAAGTAATAATGGATTCACCAAAAAAAGTAGCTTTTTATACCCTTGGTTGCAAACTTAATTTCAGCGAAACTTCTACCATTGCTAGAAGTTTTGAAGGAGAAGGTTTTGAGCGTGTGGATTTTTCCGAGAAAGCAGACATCTACGTTATAAATACTTGCAGTGTTACTGAAAACGCTGATAAAAAATTCAAAACCATTGTTAAACAAGCACAGAAAGCAAATCCAAATGCTTTTGTTGCAGCTGTTGGTTGCTATGCACAGCTAAAACCAAATGAATTGGCAGATGTTGATGGTGTTGATTTAGTTTTGGGCGCTACCGAAAAATTTAAAATCACGGATTATTTAAATGATCTTTCCAAAAATGATTTCGGCGAGGTGCATTCTTGTGAAATTGAAGAAGCAGACTTTTATGTAGGTTCCTATTCCATTGGTGATAGGACTCGTGCTTTCCTAAAAATTCAGGATGGTTGCGATTATAAATGCACCTATTGCACGATTCCGTTGGCACGTGGAATATCACGAAGCGATACTTTAGAAAATGTTTTGCAGAATGCTTTTGAAATTTCACAACAAGGCATAAAGGAAATCGTTTTAACAGGTGTAAACATTGGCGATTACGGAAAGGGAGAATTTGGAAATAAAAAACACGAACACACTTTTTTTGAATTGGTAAAAGCTTTGGATGAAGTGGAAGGCATTGAAAGACTTCGCATTTCTTCCATAGAACCCAATCTTTTAAAGAATGAAACGATTGAATTCGTTTCAAAATCAAAAACTTTTGTACCGCATTTCCATATTCCATTGCAAAGTGGAAGCAATGCTATTCTGAAATTAATGCGTCGCCGTTATATGCGCGAACTTTATATTGAAAGAGTTGCCAAAATTCGTGAACTAATGCCACACGCTTGCATTGGCGTTGATGTTATAGTAGGTTTCCCTGATGAAACAGAAGAACGATTTTTAGAAACCTATCATTTTTTAAATGAATTAGATATTTCATATTTACACGTTTTCACTTATTCTGAAAGAGACAACACTCCAGCTGCCGAAATGGAAGGAGTTGTACCTAAAAAAGTGCGAAACAAACGCAGCAAAATGTTGCGAGGTCTTTCAGCAAAAAAGAGAAGAGCATTTTATGAAAGTCAATTAGGGTCGAACAGAACAGTTCTTTTTGAAGGCGAAAACAAGGAAGGTTACATTCATGGTTTCACAGAAAATTACGTTAAAGTAAAAGCGCCGTGGAATCCGCAATTGGTTAATACTTTACAGGAAATTACACTTACGGAGATAGATGAAGATGGTTTAGTACGATTTACTGTTTCTGAAACGGTTTCGGTCTAAATATTAATTCCAACAGGTAATAAATCTTTATATTTTCTACGGTTTTTTCGCATAAACCCAGCAACTTCGGGGCTTGTGGGAACTAGACTTATTTCGCGTCTTTTCACTTCCTCGAAAACTGCCTTAATAAAAACTTCTCTATAACCTTGTTCTTCAAGTTCATCAGACATTTCATATTTGGTTAGGAAAATTTTTCGATCCTGTAAAGAATATTCTATACGAGCCATAGTTTCGCCAATTTCGAGTTCAAATTGTCTCAAAAATTCGTTGTCGGTAATTTCTACATCTTCTCTCATTGGTGAATTGTTTTAAAAATTTGTTCAATAGTTTTTAAACTTGTTTACAGTGCGGCGCAGTGTTTAAAATACATAAAATCATTGTTTTATATACGATACAATAGGATGTTTGGTTTGGCTTTAGAGTAAATTATGGGTGGAATTTTTAGTTTTAAGGAAACTATAATATAATTTTATCTTTGTTCTCGTAAATTTACGAATAATCTTTGGGCTATGCCATTTTTCTTCAGAAAAGACTTATGAATTCAGAAAAAACACATGTTTATTTCGTTCCCGGACTAGCGGCGGGAAGCGAAATCTTTAGAAATATTAAATTTCCCGAAACGTTTGAAATCCATATTTTAGAATGGCTGATCCCCGAAAAAGGTGAAAGTTTGGAATCTTATGCCAAAAGAATGGCACTAGGAGTAACAGAAAAAAACGCTATTTTAATAGGTGTTTCCTTTGGAGGAGTAGTAGTACAGGAAATGAGTTATTTTTTGAAATTAAAAAAACTCATTATAATTTCCAGCGTGAAAAGTAGAAGTGAACTACCACGACGAATGAAAATAGCCAGTTTGACAAAGGCTTACAAATTAATCCCAACAAGTTTGGTTTTAAGTGTTGAAGATTTAACCAAGTTTTCAGTTGGTCCAAAATCAAAAAAACGATTAACGCTTTATCAACAATATTTGCACGTTCGCAATAAACAATACCTAGATTGGGCTCTTGAACAAATGATTACTTGGGAAAAAAAGACGGAAATTGAGAATATCATTCATCTTCACGGTGAAAAAGATATGGTTTTCCCTATAAAATATATTCAGGAATGCGAAGTTATTAAAGGCGGAACACACATTATGATATTAAATAAAGGCAGAGAAATTTCGAAAAAGCTGTTAGAAATTTTTAAGCAATAAAATTTGCTTTTTTACTTAGAAATGCCTTTATTCAGTATCTTTATTCAAAATTTGACAATATGAAAATGATAAGTAAAATAGGTTTAGGAGTTGCACTTTTAGCCATAAGTGCAATTAGTATTAACGCAGTTCAGGATGCTCCAACGGACGAGAATTTTGAAAAAAAATTGGTTAATGATTATAATGTTTATGCATTACCAATTCCTGAAAGTCTAGATTTTGCGGGGGAACCTATGCCGCTCAACAACCCAGACATTAGAGAACGAATTGATCGTGAGTTACTTGTTAATGCTTATTGGCAATCAAACGGACTTTTGCTTTTTAAAAGAGCTCATAAATATTTCCCTCAGATAGAGCCGTTGCTGAAGAAGTACGGTTTACCAGATGATTTTAAATATTTGGCGGTGGCCGAAAGTGCTTTAGAGTATAAAAGTTCTCCTGCAGGTGCGAGTGGTATTTGGCATTTTATGAAAGGAACAGGCTTAGAATACGGTCTTGAAATTAATGAATATGTTGATGAGCGTTACGATCTTGAAAAGGCGACTATAGTTGCAGCAGCATATTTAAAGAAATCTAAAGAAAAATTTGGAAGTTGGACGATGGCCGCAGCATCATATAACGCAGGTGTTGGAGGTATGAACAAGCAAATAAACAGACAAAAGGAAACAAGCTATTACGATTTGCTACTTAATGATGAAACAAGCAGATATGTTTTCAGAATAATAGCTATTAAGGAGATAATGACCCATCCTGAGTTATATGGCTTCAATTTTAGAACGAAAGATTTGTATCCTGAAATCCCTACTTACAAGGTAAAAGTAGATACAGCAGTTGACGATTGGGCAGAGTGGGTAAAACCTTACGGAATCAATTATAAAATATTGAAACTTCATAATCCGTGGCTTCGAGATACCTTTTTGAAAAATGCATCTGGGAAGGAGTATTTCATTGAAATTCCTGAAAAAGGATATTATCAATAAAGAGTTATTAATTTATAATAAACTCTTAAAAACAACCTGTTTTTAGCGGTTTTGTTTTGAAGCTATATGATCTTTGGATTCGTTTCCTAAATTTTTTAGAAGTGAAATTCCGTTTAAAAATGAGTTGTAATTTAACTCAAAAGAAATTTCATATTTTTCGTTATAAGGATGAAGAACACCGCGCCTTACATCAACAATGCGTTTGTTCTCATCAATAAAAAAGGAAGTTGGAAAACCGAGACTATGTTTCATTATTTCCACAATATGATCGTTTTTGTTTTCCTTTTCATCAACGTAAATAATCCTTATTTTACTGGAATATTTCCGTGCAGACCTACGAACTTTCTCTTTTGAGTCCCAAAATAGAACTACAAAATCTATGTCTTTGTAATATTTTTTGGCAATGTCATTTAGAGCGGGAACCTCACCAGCTCCGGGCGTACACCAAGATGCGTACGTCATTAAAAATATTGGTTTGTCGAATTTATAAAGATCGATTTTTCTGCCAGAAAGTTTTCGGACTTTAAAGTTGTCTAGATAACTTCCGTTTATCACATTGTTAATGAGAGAATCGAACAGAAAATCTGCACGCTCAAAATCATGCACTTCATATGCTTTTTGAGAATTTTGCGTGAATTTCTTAATGTTTTTCCCAATCACTTCAGAGAACAGAGATCCTTGCTCAATCTGTGATTGCGCTGTGAAGGTTAGCAATAAGAAAAGATAAAGTAGTTTTCTATCCATAAGCCAAGGCTTTGGATAAAGATAGGGAAATTCTTATTATTTTAACACTTGTTTAAGAAATAAATCTCTCCATTTCTTAATACGAAGAAGAATCTATAAATAAATATGCTCTCGTTAATTAAAACCTCCTACCTCCGCGACCACGGCCACCGCCAAATTGTTGTTGCGGTTGCCCCATTTTTTTCATCTGCTGCTTCATCATTTTAATTTGATCATCCAGCATATTGTGTTTATCCAAGCTTTTAGCTTCTGTCATAAGCATTTCGGCTTCCCGCTTGCGGTTTTTGGTCATAGCTATTCCGGCAAGATTCAACTTGGTCATTGCCATATCTGCACTCATATTCAAACCAAGTTTTTCAGCTTTTTTGAAATATTTTTCAGCTTCAACCATATTGGTCTGAGATATCATTAAACCGTTCAAGTAATTGTAGTATCCTTCTTGCTTTGGAACGAGTGCCGCTTTTGGATCTCTAATCTTATCTAACCATTTCTTGGCCCCAGGAAAATCCTGTTTTCTAAGTCGAAGAAAAGCGAGCAAAATAATTTCGTTTTTGAAATACAACAAAACGAACATCAAAGAAAGCAAAATCAGCATAATCCCGTTGCCAATATTTGTTTCTGTGAATTGCCAAATGGCTGCGCCAAAGACCAAAACGGTAAGAACTAGTTTTATATTTTTATTGAACATGTTTCATTTTTTAAAATAGCTTGCAAAGGTATAAAAACTAATTGCTTTAAGGAAGATTTTCCATTTCGGAAGTAGAATTTATTTCGCATTTTTGAAGTGTTTTTAAGTATTTTTGAAAACTGAATATTGATAAGGATTAACAAGTCTAAAAAAATTATAGATATTTTTTAAAAAAGGTTTGTCTAAGTGAAAACTTGTTGTATTTTTGCACCCGACTTTTGAGGTAGTACCCAAAGGTTCTTAAAAAGGATATTACAGCAGTTAAAGCATACTATAATGAGCAAAAGAACATTTCAGCCATCAAAGAGAAAAAGAAGAAACAAACACGGTTTTAGAGAGCGTATGGCGTCTGTAAGCGGAAGAAAAGTATTAGCAGCGCGTAGAGCGAAAGGCAGAAAAAAACTTTCTGTATCTACTGAATCCCGTCACAAAAAATAATGTTGATAAATTATATATAAAAGGTGTTGTTTAACTAAGCAACACCTTTTTTTTATACCCTAACGTGTCGTAATTTTGCGGCACCGAAAAAGTAAAAGAAATGCCTAAGAATCCCTCCATTAAATCTGTTCTAATTATTGGCTCTGGCCCTATCGTTATTGGTCAAGCGTGCGAATTTGATTATTCCGGCTCGCAGTCATTGCGCTCGTTGCGCGAAGATGGAATAGAAACCATTTTGATAAATAGTAACCCAGCAACCATTATGACGGACCCATCTATGGCCGATCATATTTATTTGTTACCGCTTACCACAAAATCTCTAGTACAGATTTTAAAGGAACATCCTCAAATTGATGCAGTTTTACCTACAATGGGCGGACAAACCGCATTAAACCTATGTATTGAGGCTGATGAAAAAGGAATTTGGAAGGATTTCGGAGTAAAGCTTATCGGTGTAGATATTGATGCCATAAATATTACTGAAGACAGAGAAAAGTTCAGATTATTGATGGAGAAGATTGGCGTTGGAATGGCGCCGCAAGCTACTGCAAATTCTTACCTTCAAGGAAAGGAAATTGCACAAGAATTCGGTTTTCCGTTAGTTATTAGAGCTTCTTATACTTTAGGGGGAGCTGGTGCTTCCATTGTTTATAAAGAAGAAGATTTTGACGAACTTTTATCACACGGTCTAGAAATTTCGCCAATTCACGAGGTGATGATAGACAAAGCGATGATGGGCTGGAAGGAATTTGAACTTGAATTGCTTCGCGATAATAATGACAATGTTGTTATTATCTGTACTATTGAAAATATGGACCCAATGGGAATCCATACAGGAGATTCCATAACTGTAGCTCCGGCAATGACGCTTAATGATCGAACTTTCCAAAGAATGCGCGATATGGCAATCCATATGATGCGTAGTATTGGGGATTTTGCGGGTGGTTGTAACGTGCAATTTGCAGTGAGTCCTGATGAAAATGAAGATATCATAGCAATTGAAATTAATCCGAGAGTTTCACGATCTTCAGCTTTGGCTTCAAAAGCAACGGGTTATCCAATTGCAAAAATTGCTACTAAATTAGCGATTGGTTATAGATTGGATGAATTAAACAACCAAATTACAAAGTCAACTTCAGCATTGTTTGAACCAACTTTAGATTATGTAATCGTAAAAATACCACGTTGGAATTTTGACAAGTTTGAAGGATCTGATAGAACTTTAGGACTTCAAATGAAATCCGTTGGAGAAGTGATGGGTATTGGCCGATCTTTCCAGGAAGCGCTTCACAAAGCCACGCAATCTCTTGAAATAAAACGAAATGGAATTGGTGCCGACGGAAAAAGTTACACCAATTATGAACAAATTCTCGACAAACTGAAAAACGCAAGTTGGGACCGCGTTTTCGTGATTTATGATGCAATATCAATTGGAATTCCGCTTAGTAGAATTCACGAAATCACAAAAATTGATATGTGGTTTCTTCGTCAGTACGAAGAATTATATCTTTTGGAAAAAGAGATTTCAAAATATACTTTAGAAACACTTCCGAGAGAATTATTGCTAGAAGCCAAACAAAAGGGATACGGCGACAGACAAATAGCACATATGCTGAAATGTTTAGAAAGCCAAGTATATAACAAACGTGATGAAATGAACATTCAGCGTGTTTATAAATTGGTTGATACATGTGCTGCGGAATTTAAGGCGGAAACTCCTTATTATTATTCTACTTTTGAAAACGAAATGCAGCTTGAAGGCCAAAAACCTTATGCTGAAAACGATAGTATAGTAACTCCAAAGAAAAAAATTGTAGTGCTTGGTTCTGGTCCAAACAGAATAGGGCAGGGTATCGAATTTGATTATTGCTGCGTTCACGGCGTTTTAGCGGCTGCGGAATGCGGTTACGAAACTATAATGATAAACTGCAACCCCGAAACTGTTTCAACAGACTTTGATGTTGCAGATAAACTTTACTTCGAACCTGTTTTCTGGGAACATATTTACGACATTATTCGTCACGAAAAACCTGAAGGTGTTATCGTTCAGTTGGGCGGACAAACGGCTTTAAAACTTGCTGAAAAGCTTGATAGATATGGAATAAACATTATTGGAACAACTTATAAATCTTTAGATTTAGCCGAAGATAGAGGCAGTTTTTCAACACTTCTAAAGGAAAACAATATTCCTTATCCAGAATTTGGAGTTGCTGAAACTACGGAAGAAGCCTTGGCACTTGCCGATCAACTTGACTTTCCGCTTTTGATTCGTCCTTCATACGTTTTGGGTGGTCAAGGGATGAAAATCGTTATCAACAAGAAAGAATTGGAGGAACACGTTGTTGATTTACTTCGAAAAATTCCAAATAACAAATTATTATTAGATCATTATTTGGATGGCGCCATTGAAGCCGAAGCAGATGCAATTTGCGATGGCGAAAATGTGTACATCATAGGAATAATGGAACATATTGAACCTTGCGGAATACATTCTGGCGATTCAAATGCAACTTTACCACCTTTCAATATTGGTGAATTCGTAATGCAACAGATTAAAGATCACACCATCAAAATAGCTAAATCATTGAAAACAGTTGGGCTGATAAATGTACAATTCGCCATAAAAGATGATGTCGTTTACATTATAGAAGCCAATCCACGTGCTTCGCGAACGGTTCCGTTTATTGCGAAAGCTTATGGTGAGCCTTATGTAAACTACGCGACCAAGGTAATGTTGGGACATAATAAAGTTACAGACTTTGACTTTAATCCAAAATTGGATGGTTTTGCAATCAAGCAGCCTGTATTTAGTTTCAACAAATTCCCTAATGTGAATAAGCAATTGGGTCCAGAAATGAAGAGTACTGGAGAGAGTATCCTTTTTATTGAAAGTTTAAAGGACGATGCTTTTTACGATCTATATGCAAGGCGAAAAATGTACTTAAGTAAATAAATTATAGTTTTTGTGGATATTGCATAAATTCCGTTAAAATTGTTGTAACTTTCTCAAACTCTTCGTAAAACAAATTTTATATGAAAAAAATTACCCTTTTAATTGCTTTTTTTGCAATTACCACTATATCTGCTCAAACAACCTTCGATCTTGATTGGAAGATTGGGATCAACGGTTCCGATGCGAGTATCACCATAGAAGTTGGTGATGCTGTGCGATGGACGTTGCGGGATAATATTGCACATACTATTTCAAGTATTGCTGGCTCTAGTGTAGAAACTTTTGATAGTGGTACCATCAGCGGAGAGGGAACAGAATATCTTTATGTTTTTACTGTGGAGGGTTCTAATGATTATAAATGTAATTTTCACCCTAATATGAATGGGACTATTACGGTGGAAAATACAATGTCTGTAACAGACAAGTTTGTTAAGAATTTAAAACTATACCCAAATCCAGTAAAAAATGATTTGACTATATTTTCACTCTTCAAAGTTGACAGTTACCAGATTTATAATGTTTTAGGAACACTTGTTAGTGAAGGTAGAGGAGCTGGAAATATTACTCAAGTAGATATGAGTAAGATGAATAGCGGTTTGTATTTCGTGAAAGTTTCTTCAAACAACTTACAGACTACCTTAAAAATCGCAAAAAAATAATTTTTTATTACTCCAAGATTAATTTGCTTTCGTTTTAATTTCGATTAAAATGAGGCGAATTTTCTTGTTCTACAGCAGTAATGAAATATTTGGTTTCGCCCCAAATGGCGAAGGAAGCAAAGCGCTCTATATAGGTGACTTTTACATAACTTCCTTGATATTCCTTTAAGTGTTCAATTACGTCTTGGTCTTGGTCTAAAACTGAAAACGAAAAAATCTGTGCACCGCTAATTCCCTGACTTATTTCACCTTCCCAAGTTTTGATTACTACGCCGCGATAGCTAAACTTAATGAGCTCTCCAGCACGTGTACCTTCGCTGTATGGAACATAATATATAAAAGCCATGTAGCATAAGTAAATTGCCAAAAGGCTTCCGAGGATAATGAATAGGACTTTTTTCATTCACTAAAAATAGTCAATTTATTCCGCTTTTACAGAAAGTTACATCCCAAAACAAAAGCAGTGGAACTGAAGGTAGAACCTAATTATTATAACGGAATTGCAAACTCAACTATTTATTGTACCTGTAACCCAGCCCAAAGGAGTTTCCTAAATCACTGCTTGTATCTATGTAGTAACCAAGATCAACACTAGAAGTTTCTTCGGAATTAATATTGGTATTTATCAACAATGAAACATCTAAATAAATCGAAGATTTTTCACTTAAGTTGAAATAATATCTTGGTCCGGTAATTAAATCGAAAGAGTTCTTTTTTACTGTAATTGTCGTGTATTCTTTAATAGTATAGAAATCATTATAAAGCACTTCTTTTTCAGATTCATAGTTCCGGTAGCTTGGCTCTATAAACTTTGCCCAGTTGTGGTTTTTTGTGGGAAAAATGTATTCTAGTTCCAGGCCAATTCTATAACCTGTTTTGTTTTCAAAATCTTCTCGCTGAAAATTTGTTATGGTATAATATTTTGAAAATGTAACTCCTGGACGAAGACTCAGGTTAGGCTTTCCTTTATATTTTGCTTTTTCCTCTTCTATTTTTTTCTCCTTTATTTTTTCATAAGAAACAAAATCTGAGCCACTGCAGCTATTATAAGTTTCAAAAATAGCAATCAAGTTCTTGGTTTTGTATTCTAGGTTTTCAAAATTGCTTTTATCCAATTTTTCACACTTTAAAGAAGTTGCCGATTGATGTTTAAATCTATTGTTCTTTCCTATTTTAGAACGAGTAACCAAATATCTTTTATAGATTAGTTGCTCAATTTTACCACCATCTATACTGTAATAAACCTATTTTTGGTTTCTCTTGAAGTGAAATATAAGGTGACTTTGCCCTCTACAAGAACCTTTACAAAGAGCGTTTCTTGTTTAAAAACAGGATTTCTATCATAAGTTAAACTTGCAATAGCTTCGCTAGATTGATCAATTTCCACCGTTGTACGGAAGAATTTTGTGGTAAAATCTGTTCCAAACTCTTTTACGTTTTCAATTTTCCCAATTTCTGTTTTGGCATCTTCTGAAAGTTTATATTGAAAGGTTACAGGATTTGTGCTCCAATCTAAAGGTCTAACCAAACAACTGATTTTTGAACCATCATTCTTTATAAAATAGCCGCTTTCATACTGGTTTTGGGAAACCGATGAAAACATAAAGAACACTAAAAATAGTATAAGAAGTGTGTTTTTCATAAATTGAAAGCTTATAGAATCTAAAAGTTAGGCTGAATTATAGAAAATTATAACCGGCAACCAAAGCGAATGAATTATAAGCAGTTATAATATTTTGATAATTTGTAACCTTTCGGGAAGTGTGATATCTTGCTTCAATACTGTATTTGTTTTTATATCTGAAGCCAACTCCTAACCCAAAAGCAACATCTGTACGAACCTCCATATCATAAAAACTCTCATTGCTAGATTCAATTTTGGAATCAAGTGACGAAACGTCTACCACAGCAGCAGCATCAAGGAAGAAAGCTCCATCTTGGTTTACAAACATATAATGTCGAGCACCTATTGGTAGTTCAATCGAGTTATATTCTGCTGTTATAAGTGTCTTTTTTTGTAAAAGTTCAGTATAAACTACCTCTTTTTCAGCTTTATAGCCGCGATAAGTTGGTTCTAAAAATAGAGACCATTTCCCATTATTAAAAGGAAAAACATATTCTGCTTCCAAACCAATTCTAATCCCTGTTTCACTGTCAAATAGCACTTTTTCCTTACCAGCCGCTTCTATGGATAATGAACTAAAAGTAACTCCTGGACGAAGACTTAAGTTAAATTTTGACTTGGTTGCCATTTTATTGTAAACTATTGTTTCGGAGTTTTCACAACTGTTATAGTTCGTAATGATGTTTATTAGTTTGTTTCTCTTATACTCAAGATTTTCAAAACTATTTTCTTTTAAATCACTACAGTTTAACAACGTGGCTAGTTGCTGTTTGTAACGATCGTTAGAGCCCATTTTTTGAGGGGTAACCATATATCTCTTGTAGATTAGCTGCTCTATTTCGCCGTCTCCCATTTTATAGAAATAACGCTTTACGTTTTCCTTTTCGGAATAATAAAGTGATGCTTTTCCCTCCAAAAGTGTCTTTAAAAAAAGAGTCTCTTTCTTCATAACAGGATTGCGAACATCCGTAAGATTATTAACCACATCTGTGGATTGATCTACATCCAGCGTGGTTCTAATATATTTAAACATTTCACCAGAACCAAATTCTTTTACGTTGGCAATAGTTTCAATCTTTACTTCGCTGTCTTCGCCTGTTTTATATTCAAAAGTGGTTGGACCTCCTTTCCAATCTTCATTTTTTATTAAACAATTGGTTTTTGTTCCGTTGTTGAGAATGATATAGCCAGATTCAAATTCGTTTTGAGAAAAGACGTTAATCGTTGATAGTAAAACGGTTAGAAGAAGTAATTTTATTTTCATTATAATTGTTGGTTTTAATTAGTTTAAGAGGGTAAAATATAAAAAATAATAAGTTGTATCAATCTTTATTTATGATTTTTTCATCCGAATCTTTTAATAGCTTTTGATCTATATTTTTACTTGTTATTGCGCCAAGTTTTCGAAGTTTTTCAACTCTTTTCACAAGATTTCCTTTTCCTTCCAGTTTAACAAGAGCGTTGTCAAAAGAGCCTTGAACGGTTCCTAATTGTCGCTTTATTTTGTTTAGTTCATCTAGCAATCCAACGAAAGAATCATACAGTCTGCCAGCTTCTGTGGCAATTTCTATTGTATTTTTCTTTTGATTATCGTTTTCCCAAAGATTTTCAACCAATCGTAATGCCGCTAAAAGCGTGGAAGGCGTTACAATCATAACTTTTCTTTTAAAAGCTTCTTGATAAAGGTTTTTTTGATGAGCCACTGCTATCGCAAATGCAGGTTCAATGGGCACGAACATAAAAATAGTATCTGGGCTTTCGTTTATGGCGTGATAATATTTTTTTTCGCTTAGTGTAAGAATGTGTTTTTTTATAGAATCTATGTGTTTTTTCAAGTAAAGACTTTTTAAGTTTTCATCTTCTTCGGAAACGTATCTTTCAAAGTCCGTAAGCGAAACTTTACTGTCAATTATCATCTTTTTACCATCTGGCAGATGAATGATTACGTCGGTTTGCAGTCTTCCGCCATCTGGATTCTCGTGGCTGTCTTGAGTTGTGTATTCGCGACCTTTTTCTAGACCTGATTCTTCCAAAACTCTGGATAAAATCATTTCGCCCCAATTTCCTTGAATTTTAGAATCCCCTTTTAATGCTTTAGTAAGATTATCTGCCTCTTGACTAATTTTTATATTTTGCTCGTTTAAAAACTGAAGTTGTTTGCCCAATTCAGCATGAGATCTAACAAAATCTATATTATTCTTTCCAACTTTTTCTTCGAAGTCTTTAATTTTATCATTCAAAGGTTTTAAGATATTTTCTATATTCTTTTTGTTTGAATCTGTAAAGGCTTCCGTTTTATCTATCAATATTTTATTGGCAAGATTTTCGAATTTATCTTTAAAATCCTTTTCAAAATTTTGGAAGCGTTCTTTTTCATCTTCCAGTTTGGCGTAAAGTGCGTCATATTCTGCACTTTGCTTAGAAAGTTGGATGTTTGCTTGTTCTTTTTCGGCTCTTATCTGTTCTTTTTCGTTTGTTGAAATAGTGTAACGCTCGTCCAATTTTTCAATTTGAAGCGTTGCGTTTTCAAGACGTTCTTCAAGTTTACTAGTTTCAGTTTTGTTTTTTAAACGTGCGAAAAGATTGCCGATAAATGCGCCAATTAATAGACAGATCGCGGCTAATAAAAGGAATATAAAAGTTTCGCTCATTGCAATAAATTTTGAAGTAAATATACTTATTTTCTTATGGTAAAACGTCCCGTTTTCCCATCAAAATCGATGGTTTCTTTGGGGAAAAGAGCGTCGAATCTTCCGGCTTTAATCAATTTACAGGGCGAATCAAAATGGTTTTCATTGTTTGCCATGACAAGCATTTTGTCTGTAAGCTGAATTGCTAAATCAATTTCGTGAGTTGAAAATAGAATGGTTTTTTGTGTTTCTGAAGCCAGTTTTTTAAGCAATTTCAGGACATAAGCACGATGGTAAATGTCCAAGTGCGTAGTTGGCTCATCTAAAATAATAATTGGCGTGTCCTGCGCCAAAGCTCTTGCAATGGCAACTCGCTGCATTTGACCATCGCTCAATTCATAACATTTTCGGTGGGCGAGGGTAGTGGTTTCAGTAGCTTCCAAAGCGAAATTTATCGCTTTTTTGTCCGTTTCGGAAAGAGAACCGATCCAATTTGTATAAGGCTGTCTTCCCAAGGAAATCATTTCTAAAACCGAAAGATTTTTAGAAGCAGGTGCTTCTGTTAAAACCACGCTTAACTGCGTTGCAAGCCGAAATGATGAATATTCTTTTAAGTTCTTTCCTTTCAAAAACACGTCGCCATTTAAGGCGTTTTGCATTCCTGTTAAAGTTCTTAGTAATGTAGATTTTCCAATTCCGTTTGCACCTACGAGCCCAACTAACTCACCTTTTTCAATAGAAAAATTGATTTCTTCTGCAATTACAGATTCTGCCTTTTTATTCGAATAACCAACTGATAGATTTCGAGCTTCTAAAATGATATTTTTTTCTTCTAAAGCCATTAAAAGAAGAGTTTTCGTTTTCGTACCAACAGCCAAATTACAACGGGAGCGCCAATTAATGAAGTAATGGCGTTTATTGGCAACGTAAATTCGCTGAAAGGCAATTGGGCCACGGTATCACAAATTAGCATTAATAAACTTCCACAAAGCAGGACGGCTGGTAATAAAATTAAATGGTTTGAGGTTTTGAAAAACTGACGAACCAAATGCGGCACGGCCAAGCCAACAAAGGCGATTGGTCCCACAAAAGCTGTAATGCCTCCCGCTAAAATACTTGTTGCTACGATTATTATAAAAGTGGTTCTTTTAATGTGAAGTCCCATACTTTTCGCATAGTTTTCGCCTAAAAGTAATGCATTCAATGATTTACTACTAAAAATGCTCAAAATCAATCCCGCCAAAAAGCAAATCCCTAAAATCAAAACACCTTGCCAGGATTGGTTTCCCAAACTTCCGAAGGACCAGAAAATGTATTGTTGCAATTGTTCCGCATTGCTGAAATAAGACAGAACCGAAACCACAGCTGTTGTTACGCTTCCAAACATAAGTCCGATGATTAGTATCGCCATCGTGTCTTTTATTCTAAAAGTTACCGCCAAAACGGCTAGCAACACTAAAAAACTTCCTAATGCAGAAGCGATAACCAAACTCCATTGACTTAAAAGCATCGTTCCAAAAAATCCGCCAAAAGCACTTGCGCCCAAAATTAAAATTGCAACGCCCAAACTAGCGCCGCTGCTCAACCCTAGAACGAAAGGTCCCGCCAGCGGATTTCTAAAAAGTGTTTGCATCAATAAGCCTGAAATTGCCAATCCGCCACCAGCAAGCATTGCTGTGATTGCTTTTGGGAGTCTGTAATCTATCAAAATGTATTGCCAGGTTTCTTTGGATGCGCCGTTTCCTGTGAAGGCAAAAAATATATCTTTCAACGGAATGGAAACAGAGCCAATGCTCAAATTCACCAAAAATGCGGCAATCAATACTAGAAAAAGCATCGAGAAATGAATCCGATATGTTTGAGCCGTTTGCATTACTGAATTTTATCAAAAAAGTAAAGTTCGTGATTTGGATACAATTCCGGGTGAAGTATTTTGATAAGGTCTTTTAAAACCAAGTCAGGTCTGTTTGGCGCTAATTCAAAATAAATAACACCTCCAGTTTCCCCTTTTTTCAAACTGTAGGAATATACATTTCCAGTTTTAAAAGCGGCAAACTGGGTGTAGGCTTGGTCTGCGCTTTTCATTTCATTTAAGCTTGTAAATTGTCCTGGTCCAATCCAAACTTCGGCATTGTGGCCTTCATTGAGCACCGATTCTAAGCTTAAAGATAATCCGCCAGTTCCTTTTGAATCTTTCCATAGATAATCGCCGTTGGCATCTGCAATAAACTTCGCGCCCCAACTCTCACCCTGTGGCATATACCAAACATCTTTATACATTGCGCCACTTATTACTGTTGGGGTTTTTTTTGCTTCGGAAGCAATTTTTTTAGCGGAAAGATATTCGGTTTCAATCAGTTTGAAAATACTATCAGCTTCTTCTTCTTTATTGAAAAGCGCACCAAAAAATTTAATCCACTCCGCTTTTCCCAATGGTGAAGTTTCCGTCCAGTCTGAGTTGTAAAGAACTGGAATACCAGTTTTTTCAATAGTAGCAAAGGTTGAATTATTTCCATCAACTGCGAATCCAATCACTGCGTCTGGTTTTAAATTAATTAAGATTTCAGTATTTATGTCTTCGTTTCTTCCCAACTCAGTAATTTTTCCTTCGGAGATTCTTTCACGCGTTTTTTCAGAAGAAATGTAATTGAGATTTGGAAATCCCACTAAAGCCTCGGTTTCATTAAGCATTTCCAAAGAAGGAATGTGAGTAGTAGAGGTAACAACGATTCGTTTTACAGGAATTTTTACAACGGCATCAAAACTTTCATTATTTGGAAGTGAACCATTTTTTTCTACCAAAGCGTATTTAAAAGTCTTCTCAGTTCCAGGCCAAGGATTTTTTAAGGTGATGGTTTTGTAGCCTTCAAAAGTCTTGATTTCAAAGCCTTTCGCGTATTTTATACTCTGTTCTTTTTTTGATGCAGCCTTGGTTTCTACACTCTTTTTTGGTTCGTTCTTACAGGAAATAATTGCTGCTAATAATAAGAATGAAAGAAATATTTTATAGAAATTGGGCATTGCTGGATAGTTATTACACAAAGTTGCACAAAGGTATCACAAAGTTTCACAAAGAAAAGGATTGATTATGTAACAAGAATTATCCCTTCAGAATGCTTTGTGAAACTTCACGCAATAACCTTTTCAAGCCTCAAAAATTACAACTATCTTCGCAAAGAATTTTGGTGAGCAATTTTCATAATAGAAATAGCTCTTAAAAGGGAATTCGGTTAAAAACCGAAGCTGTTCCCGCAACTGTAAGTCGTCCCGAATATTTTGGGCGTGCATTCTTCAAAACCACTGCTTCATCGCGGGAAGGTCGTACAAAAGACAAGCCAGGAGACCTGCCAGATTCATAACATAAAATCATCAAACTTTCGGGATAAAGGTTGAATTATGAAACAAAACGTTTTCCATATTATATTCATGCTATTATTGTGCACGGCTTCTGCATTTGCGCAACTGGACAGTATTCAGCAATTGCCGGAAGTGATGCTTACGGATGCTAAACTCGTCCAATTTTCAAAAGGTTTCAAGCTTGAAAAACTTAACGATTCTGTGATTGAGCGGAATTCTTCCTCTTTAACCGAAACGCTTCGATACAATTCTTCTATATATTTTAAAGAAAACGGCTTCGGAATGGTTTCATCACCTTCTTTCCGTGGAACGAATGCCGCGCAAACTGCTGTTATTTGGAATGGTATAAACATCAATTCAGTCTTTACAGGGCAAATAGATTTTAATACGATTTCTCCATTAAATTATAACGAAATTGCTATTAGAAGCGGTGGTGGAGGGGTGCAATACGGAAGCGGTGCTGTTGGCGGAAGTATTCATTTAAACAATTCGTATTCCTTTAAAAAAATTGATACTACTAAAATTGGTTTGCGATACGGAAGTTTTTCAAGCCTTGGTGGAAATGCGAGCACAACACAAACTTGGGGAGATCATTACTTAAATGTGGGTGTAGATTTTATCAGTTCTGAAAATGATTATGATTACGTAGGAAAGAATAAAACAAACAATCACGGCCAATTTGTACGGTTTTCAGCAAAAGTGAATGAAGCCAGAAAGCTGAAACGCGGCGTTGCGACTTGGAATTCGGAATACACTTATAACGACCGCAATTTTTCTGGAAGTTTAAACACAAATGGGAGGGATGCTTATAAAGACATTGCAACCCGAAATCTTTGGCAATTACAGCGAAAACTTGGTGTTTTCAATACAAAAGCCAGTGTTGCCCATCTTTTTGAACAGTATAATTATTTTCCAGATAGTGAAAAACCATTTAGTACTGGCGGAAAAGCAAATACTTTTATCGGTGCATTTCAGTCTGAAATTTTACTTCAAAAGAAGCTTCGTATAAACGGAAAAGTAGAATATACTTACGTTGATGCCGAAGGTGAAAATGTTGGTGACAATTCTCGAAAAACCTTCGCTGCCGTGGTTTTGTTGAATCATAAACTTTCAGAAAAATTCAACTACGGAATTAATCTTAGACAAGAATTTCTGAATGATTTTGACAATCCACTTCTTTTTTCAGCAGATGCGAAATATAGCTTTTCAAAGAATTATATTCTGCGTTTGAATGGTTCTAAAAATTATCGCATTCCCACTTTCAATGATTTGTATTGGTACGCTGGCGGAAATTTTGAATTAAAGCCAGAAACTTCATATCAGATAGAGCTTGGACAGGAATTTTCAGTTGGAAAATTGAAAGCTGATGTGGCTGCTTATTATATTTCTTCCAAAGATTTAATAAAATGGATTCCTGGAAATGGTGGACTATGGCAACCAGAAAACATTAACAAGACTAGAAACTACGGTGTTGAAGTGACTCTTGATTATAGTTTGAAATTCAGCAAAACACAATCTTTAAGCATTAATGGAAATTACTCATACACCAAAGCTGAAGATTTAGAAAAAGAGAAACAGCTTATTTACGTGCCATTTCACAAAGCTGCTGGCTCAATGAAATATAATCTTAAAAATTTTTCGGCTTATATACAAGGTCTATTTAATGGGGAAGCATATACTACGACTGATAATAGCGAAATTGTGGATAGTTATGCTGTCCTTAATTTTGGGGCACAATATACGCTACCATTTAATCCAAATATAACTTTTGGAGGTAGGCTTAAAAACGTTTTTAATGTATATTATGAAAACGTTGCATACAGACCGATGCCGTCCAGAAACTTTGAAATATTCTTAAACCTTAATATTTAACAAAAATGAAAACGATGAAAAAATTATTTTTTATGGCCTTTGGAGTCTTACTATTGAATGCTTGTAGCAGTGATGACGACACGCCCATTGAATACATCCCAGAAGCCTTTGAAAACGGTATCCTTATAACTAATGAAGGACCATTCAACAACGGAAGCGGAACAATAACGTATGTTTCAAATGATTTTGCTACAGTAGCTCAGAATATTTATAGAACAAAAAACGGCAAGGAATTGGGCAATATTGTTCAGTCTATGGGCTTTCAGAATGATAATGCTTATATAGTTGTTAGTAATTCTCAAAAAATCACGATTGCAAATCGTTATACTTTTCAAAGTGTGGATTCTATAACCACTGGCTTAAACAATCCTCGATATTTTATAGGCGCAGATGGCAACAAGGGTTATGTTAGCAATTGGGGTGATCCAAATGACAATTCTGATGATTATATCTCTGTTATGGATTTAAGAAATAATACTATTTCAGCAACTATTCCTGTTGCTTTCGGACCTGAAAAGATGGTTGCGTATAATAACAGGATTTATGTGGCGCATCAAGGTGCTTATGGGCAGAATAATTTAGTATCTGTAATTTTTGGGAATACTGTTGAAAGTACAATTACTGTGGGTGATGTTCCCAACTCAATGGTGATTTCTGGGAATGATTTGTATGTGCTATGTGGAGGAAATCCTAGCTATGCAGGTACCGAAACCGCTGGTTCCTTAGTGAAAATTGATCTTTCAACTGGTCAAGTTTCGCAAACGTATACTTTTGAAACAACCCAACACCCAAACAGCTTAACAATTGATGCAACCAACCTTTTATACAATCTTGACGGAAAAGTTTATAAAGTAAATACCGCTTCTATTTCTTTGCCGGGAACAGGAATTATTGATGGTTTCTTTTATACGCTACAAGCAAAAAACGGAAGACTTTACGCTACTGACGCAAAAGATTTCGCGAGTAAAGGTTCTTTGAATATTTACGATTTGTCGACCAATCAATTAGTACAGGATTTCCAGACGGGTATTATTCCTGGAGGAATTTATTTTAACGATTAGTTTGAATTAGTGTTAGTGAAAGATATGGCGAAAGAATCTATTTTAAATGAATAGATTCTTTCAAAATGTCTATCAAATAAATAATAACTTTTTTTAAATTTAGGAATTATGGCAAATTACAATTTATGGAATATGAAGGGATTAGACATATTTCTACAATCCTTAAATGAAACAGAGCGTAAAAAGTATATTGCAGGTATTCAACCTAAATCTTGTATATCCCCTTTAATGAGTTGGGGAATATCTTCCGAATTTTTCACACCATCAACGCTTTTACAGTCCCAAAAAGAAGATAGTGAAACGCTTTTACGCTTGGCAAATCAATTTCAATGGAAAATAAATTTTTCTGAAATAATAAACAGAAGTTATGATGCGCTTGTTGTTACAGATGTTTCACAAAAAATTATTTGGACCAATCCCGGGTTTTTTAAAATGACAGGATATTCTGAAAGCTACGCCATAGGAAAAAGACCGTCGTTTTTGCAGGGCAAGGAAACTTCAACAGAAACAAAAGTTGCAATTCGAGAAAAAATTCAATTGGACAAACCCTTCATTCAGAAAATATTGAATTATAAAAAGGACCAAGAAGAGTACTGGTGCCAAATTCAAATTTTTCCAATAAAAACAAACGGCATAACTACGCACTATTTAGCGTTAGAAACTGAAATGTTATGAACGTAGAGGAAAGAATTTCAAAATCTGAAACTAGCATATTTAAAGCCGTTTTTCCAAACACAACAAACCATTACGACACACTTTTTGGAGGGACCGCAATGCAACTTATGGACGAAGTAGCTTTTATTACAGCCACTCGTTTTAGCAGACAACGAATGGTAACAGTATCATCAGACCGTATAGATTTCACCAAACCTATTCCGGCAGGAACTATTGTTGAACTGGTAGGGAAAGTTTCCTATTTGGGAAGCACTAGTTTAAAGGTGAAAGTAAATATATACATTGAAGAAATGTACACTTATAGACGTGAAAAAGCAGTCACAGGTGAATTCACTTTCGTCGCCATTGATGAAAATAAAAACCCAGTAAAAGTTCTAAAATGATTTTTTAAAACTAGTCCGGGTTGTATTTTGTTTGCTTATTGATTTAAAAAAATCTAGTTGGCAATCATTTTTCCGTTAATAGGAGAACTTGCATTACTATCAGAAATCTCTTCTAACTCATTAAAAGCTTTACTAACCAGTATCGGCCTTCCAGCAATTTTAAAAAGAGCTGCGGCAAGAAGTGGTTCGTTTTCATCACCAAGCTGGCCAAGGTCAAAATAATTTTCCCTTAAAAGAATTTCTGGGAATAATCCATCGCCATAATCTGTATTTCCAACTGCATTTGATGTTTTGAAAACCAATGGTAGCATTGCGTAATAATGTGATGGATTTGCTTGTTGTCTGCTAAAGTTTGGAGCGGGAGCATCATATAGCAGAAAAGAAGCTTGAAACTTTCCAGTAGTTAAATCTCCTACTTGCACTGTATTTATATATGGTTTTAGTCCATTAATTACCAACTCGCTAGCAGAAGCCGTTCTTCGCGTAGTCAAAATGTAAACGTTACTTAGATTAAGACTGTTCGTTGGCGCTCCATTACTGATTGAACCATCAAAAAGACCGTCGCTTGCGTTTGCAGCTTGGCGATCGGCATTCCAAAATTCTTTATAAAAAACTTGTCCATTAAACTGTCCAGTAATCATACTCGCCAAATCCGTCGCAGTTTCCACCGCGCCGCCACCGTTATAGCGAAGATCCACAACAAGGTTGGTAACACCATCTGCTTTAAATTTCGCAAAAGCATCATTTAGCTGAATATCATAATTTCTAATAAAGCTATTGTACATCAAATAACCAATTTTTTCACCGTTCACGTCAATTGTTTTCACTTTAAAAACAGGGTTTTCGTTGTATTCGGCTTTGGTTAATGCAACCGTTTCACCAGTTGGTAAAAAATTGGTGCCGTCAGAAGTAGCTAAACCAATGGTATAACTATTAGGAGTGAAAAGGTTCATAAAATTTTTGTCCGTAATTTGTTGACCATCAACAGTTGTAAAAAGGTCCCCACGCTGCAAACCTTTGGCTTCGGCATCTGTGTTTGGAGAAACGTATCGCACGTATCCAAAAACATTTCCGCTATTATCTGGATAAAAAACAAGACCGTATTCCATGCCGTTACTTAGGCTTATTCCGTTAAGCGCATCTTCAATCACCCTAAAATCACTAAAAAGATTGCTAAAACGATCCTGAGACGAAAGTAAATAATCAAACAACGACTCAGGCGTTTCATAATTATTCAAAAAATCATTGAGCTCGGCTTGATTTCCAAAAACATCGTTTGCAAGTTCTGGAGTATCAGCTTTATAGAGATAATAATAATTTAATCCTCGATAAATAAAATTCTGAATATCAATGGTTGTAGCAGGTTGAATATTATCGTCCATATCTTCAAAACAGGAGGTTAGAAGAAGAGAAAGCGCAAGTAAAGGAATGAAAAATTTTATTTTCATAAGAAGGTTTTATTAATGTTTGAAATTAAAACAAGTAAATTAGGGAATATATTGCAATGGTAAAAATATGTTTTTTAGTCGAAATTAATTCGAGATATTTCAAGAGGAATTTATTTTGCCACGAATACACGAATAATTGATGAAACAAACATTCGTCTAATGGTGGTTAATTTTATAAGACTACAATTTAAATTGTAACAAAAATTATTCACGTTCGTCATTTAAATAGAGACCGGAAAAACCACAACCAACCAAATGGACAAAACCGAATTCATAACTATAGTAATGCCTTTTAAAGATAGGCTTTACCGTTTGGCGAAAAGAATCCTGGTTTCCAACGACGAAGCTGAAGATGCTGTGCAAGAAGTTTTTTTGAAATTGTGGAAAGGAAAACAAAATATTGAGAATTATAAAAATCCTGAAGCATTTGCCATAACAATGACTAAAAATTATTGTTTGGATAGATTGAAGTCAAAACAAGCTTCAAATTTGAAAATTGTGCATAGCAATTATCAAAATTCAGAAAATGTTGAAAAAATTATTGAAGCCAACGATGGAGTGGAAATAGTTTTCAAAATAATGGAAACCTTGCCAGAGCAACAGAAAATAATACTTCAACTGAGAGATGTAGAACAGTTTGAGTTTTCAGAAATAGCAAAAATGCTTGACAGTAACGAAACAGCAATAAGAGTAGCGCTTTCCCGCGCTCGAAAAACAGTTAAAGATGCAATGATTAAAAAATACAATTATGGAATCAGTTAATGTAAAAAAACTGCTGGACGCCTATTTTGAAGGCAATACCAGCCTTGAAGAAGAAAAAGCGTTGCAAAACTATTTCAATAGTGAAACGGTTGCAGACGAACTTCTTGAATACCAGCAAATCTTTCTTGGGTTGAAAGCTGCAAAAGAAGAACGTTCGAGCAGAGCTTTTAATTTACCAGAAAGCAAACCAAAAACAATTAAAACGTGGTGGTATTCCGCAGCGGCAATGTTGTTAGTAGCTTTTGGCTTGGGAAGCTTCTACTTTTCACAACCACACTTCTCCCAAGAGGAAAAAGAAGCTTTAGCGGCTTTTGAAAAAAGTAAAAACGCAATGATGCTACTTTCAGAAAACTTAAATAAAGGAGCAGAACAAATAGTATTTATAGATCAGTTTACGATTACAAAGGATAGGATTTTCGAATAAAAATAGAGTAAAGAAATTTGTAGGCTCTCGATTTATCGTGTGTAAAGGATTTAAAAAATTTGAATGATAATATCCAAAGTAATAATA
Organism: Aequorivita sublithincola DSM 14238; assembly: GCF_000265385.1. NCBI lineage: Bacteria > Pseudomonadati > Bacteroidota > Flavobacteriia > Flavobacteriales > Flavobacteriaceae > Aequorivita > Aequorivita sublithincola. Next base: position 3,244,782 of record NC_018013.1, on the reverse strand, counting down.
GAAAACAGGAATAAATAATAATAAGTAATACTAATAAATAATAAGAATTAACAATGAAAAAAATAGCAATAGTAATAGCACTGGCAATAGCGCCAATGGTTTCTTGGGCACAGAACGCTTTTGATTCCTTTGAAAACGAAAAAGATGTAACCTCAGTAGTGGTTACCAAAAATATGTTTAAACTTTTAAGCAAGATGGATTTAAACTCATCAGACCCAGAAGCACAAGCATATCTTAAGATGGTAAATGACCTTGATAATATTAAAATTTTCACTACAGACAATCCTAGCGTGGGGAAAAAGATGGACGATGCGGTTTCAAAGTATATTTCAACTTCCAAGAATTTAGGCGAGTTGATGCGTGTAAAAGATGATGATAAAAACATTAAATTTTACAGCAAAGAAGGTAAGAGTGAAAACTTCGTTAGTGAACTCTTGATGCACCTTGACGGTATTGTGGACGGAAAACCAATGACCGTAATTATGAGCATCACAGGAAACATAGATTTGAAACAAATTTCGAAATTGACGGCAGACTTAAAAATTCCGGGCAGCGAAGAATTGAAAAATTCAGATAAAAACAAAAAACAATAATTATGGGATTTGCAAAATACTTTTTAACCTTTTTATTGGGTTTGGTAGCATTGTCGTCGTGTAGTGATACATCTTTACAGAAATACTTAGTAGAGAAGCAAGATGACGATAAGTTTGTGAAAATGGACATCGCGGCTAGTTTACTTCAAGGTAAAAACAGTAATTTTACACAAGAAGAAAAGGATATTCTAAGCACAATCAAAAAAGTGAATGTTGTTGCTTATCCAATAAAAGAGAACGATACGGCAGATTTTGAAAAAGAAAGAAACGAATTAAAATCTATTTTAGATCAAGACCAATATAAAGAACTCACGCGAATTAAAAGTAACGATTGGAACGCCACGCTTAAATACACAGGAGAAGAGGATGCAATTGACGAAGTAATTGTTTTTGCGAGTGACAACAACCGCGGCTTCGCAGTTTTCAGATTGTTGGGTAAAAATATGCGTCCCGATCAGATGCTAAAATTGATGAAATCTGCTGAAAACGGAGATTTGGACCTTTCTAAGCTAGAAGGTTTTGGCAAAATATTTAAAGATTAAACTAGTTGATTAATAGTAGAAAAAGGCTTCTTCCTTAGTTGGTTGAAGCCTTTTTTGATTCTCAAATTTTTCTGTAAAATTATTCGTGTCCCGAAGCTTCGGGAGTATTCAATACTTATTCAATAGCTTTCTTTTTAGGTTTGCTTTTCTTCCCATAGAACTTCTTATACCTAAAGTAAGATACAACACTAAGAATCACGGCAAACAACGCTATCCACCACACAAAAGTAGGGGTTGCAGGTGCATTACCACTTGCGTAGGAATGTAAGCCGCTTAGGTAAAAATTCACTCCGAAATAAGTCATCATAATTGAAGAATAAGCAAACATCGCCAAAACATTAAATGTCCAACGACCGCGTAGTCCAGGAACCAATCTGGCGTGGATCACAAAGGCGTATATCATAATACTAATGAGCGCCCAAGTTTCTTTTGGATCCCAACCCCAATAGCGACCCCAACTTTCATTAGCCCATTGTCCGCCTAAAAAGTTTCCTATTGTGAGTAAAACTAAACCAACGGTTAAAGCCATTTCAGTTACAACGGTAAGCTCACTGATGTTGATTTCCATCTTTTTGTAGTTGCCCTTTGTTGTGAAAATCATTAGAAACAGTGAAACTGCTGCCAAAATCAGTCCTAAAGTAAAAGGTCCATAACTCATAACAATTACTGCCACGTGAATCATTAACCAATAACTATCTAAAACAGGTTGCAAGTTCGCAATTGAAGGGTCTAACCAGTTTTCGTGTGCAACCCAGAGTATAATTGCTCCAGCAAACGCGGTAGCCGCTACGGTTAAATCGCTTCGTCTTCCAAATGCCAAACCAAAGAATATAGTTGCCCAAGCAACATAAACTACAGATTCGTATGCATCGCTCCAAGGTGCGTGGCCGCTAACATACCAGCGCAATGCCAAACCAAGCGTCATTGCTGCAAATAAAACCCACATTATAATTTTAGAGGCTGAAATAAGTCTGCGAAGTATTTTTCGGTCATTAAAAAGTTGTGCAATAATAAACACCATCATCAAAATTCCGAAGACGGTGAAGTATTTATAAAGTCTGTTGAAAATATCTGCTTTATTGTATATAGTTTCTGCGCGAAGCTTATTTTCTGAAGGCATTACTTCGGCTCCATATTTTTTCTGAAAGTTGGTGATGCTTTCCAAAAATTCATCAGATTGCTTGTAATCACCCGTTTCTCTGGCTTTTTTCAAACTATCGAAATATAAAGGAAGAATATTTTTCGCATAAAGCGAATCCATTCCTTTTAAATTGGCTTCATTTAGTTCAGGGTACGAAACCCATTTATTACCTGGATCTTCTGGAATTGGGAATATTTTTAGGATGCTTCCACTAAGTGCAGCATTCAAAAGTGAAAAGTTTTCGTGGGCCTTTATAAAATCCTTTTGAAACTGATTGGGTGTATTGGTTCTTGTGGCTGCTTCCAAATAAGGCTCTAACTTATAATTTCCTTTTTCATCAAAAAAGTCCAATAAAGCAATATCATCTTGTTCGTTTGGAACTCCTGCTATATGGCGGATGCTGTCGTTCTGCCATTTTAAGGCAATTAAAGGAACTTCAACCCAAAGTCTTGGAAACTCTGTCATCGAGATAAAGACTTGGTTGGCATCTAGACCTTCATAACTATCGCTTCTACTAATTTTCCGTAATAATTCACTTGCGAAAGTGTTGATAGGCTTCATCCGACCGTTATCTTGAATTATCAAATGACCAAATTTTGCTGCGTGTTCCTTACTAACTGCATTGGCTAGTATCAACGAATCTATTTTTTGTTTGGGAACCGTTGTGTGTGCTGGTGCCTTGGCTACTTGCGCCATTCCCGAAAGAGATACAAATAACACGAGGAGCATCGTCATATTAGCTTTCTTTTTCTTGATACGATTGAGTATCTTTTCAAGATTTTTGAAACGGCTACCATTAAAGAATAGTATTCCCATCATTCCAATATACAGGAAAAAATACCCGATATAAGTAATCCAAGTTCCCCACCAGTCGTGGTTTACAGAAAGAATAGTTCCACCTTCATCAGGGTCAAAACCTGACTGGAAAAAACGATAACCATTATGGTCTAACACGTTATTCATAAAAATATCTGAATCAAAATGTGTTTTGTCTTCATCAATAACAGTCACTTTACTTTTGAAAGAAGAATAACCTTTCTCGGTACCCGGATACTTTTCCGCAATAAATTTATTTAATGTAATGCTAAAAGGTAGATCGATACTTTCAGAACCGTAACCCATATATACTTTCAGTCCAGCTATTTCAGTTTCTTTTGGATTGATTGGTGTACCTTTTCCGCCAAGAAGTTCTACGGTTTTAGTTTCGTCTTTTGAAGTTATTTCAAGAATTAATGCATCTTGGTTTGCAGGTTCGCCAGCTTCGGTTCTCACAACGCCATATTCTCCTTTTGTAATAGGCTCTGGCACAACAAATGCCATTCCGCCCATTCGATAAAGGGAACGTAGATTAAATGGCTGTACACTATCTGCAGCAACTTTGCCTTCCACTTGATCTGCCATTCGTAGATAATTTCCTTCGAAAGGACTGGAAATAGTGTAGTTTCCATCTTCAGTGTAAGTAATATTTATTGCGCCTTCAGTAGGTTTATTGATTGCGAAAAGAATATTATGAATATCTGTAACTTCACCAACTTTCACCCAATGATCGTGACGTTCACCATCACCAGACTCTACTATTTTAAGGTATTCTTCACCATCTTCAGCTTTTGTTAATCCTTCTTTAGCACCGCTAATGTAGTCTTTGAATTTAATAGTTACAGGTTGACCGTTGTAATCTGTATTAATGCTGAAATTATTGTTTAACTTTTCAGAAAGTCTGAGTTTCTTTGGTTGTAATTTTCTGCGTTGTGCAACTCCATCAACAATGTAATCGCCATCTATGAAAACATCTAGGTAGGTTTGTTCTGAAAGAATGGTATTTTCGGTTTGTCCTTCGCGAATGTGCATAACTCCTTCAAAGCCTATATAGCGGGTAACGAAAGCTCCTACAATTACTAATATAAACGCCAAATGCAGCATCAATGAAGCCCACATTTTACGTTTGTGAAGATTATATCTGAAAATATTTCCTAAGAAGTTAATCATGAAAAGTAACATAATCCCTTCAAACCACCAGGCATTGTATATAAGTTCTCTAGTGTAAGGTGTTGGTGGACTTTGCGAATCTGCATCCATAAAAGTTCCTGCGGCCATTGCGACTGCAAAAACGATGAATAAAACGGCAGTTAAACGAGTGGAGAAAAGAACGGAAGCAATCTTTTTTTGCATTACAGGGAATTTTGCGCAAATTTAGGGAATTGCGACCATTTAAGCTACTGAAATCTGATAACTATTCTTCCTTTTTAGCACCCTCTCCGCGGGCGTTGAAAACATTCAGATGAATAAAAGTTCCCATGTTCCGAGCGCGGTTTTTTGCAATTTCGGCAGTTTCGCCTTCAAAAAGCTCATTGATTGTTTCGTGCCAAAGATTTATCCAAGTGCCAAAGTGAAGTTCATTAATGGTGCCACCAACTTTTTTATCTACTTCAATATGGGCGTGCATTGGGTTTCCGAAGTATTTACGTGCAAAAAACAAATTGGTTTCCCAGAAATCGGTAAGAAGTTCAAGGTGGGTTTCCCAATCGGTAATAATTCCGTTGAAAATAGGCCCGAGAAGATCGTCTTTCCTCACTTTTGAATAGAACGTTCTAACGAGCAAAGACACTTCTTCGCGGGATTCAATTTTCTTTTTGGTCATTTTTTATAGCAAAGTTATCAAAATCAATAACATATTTACTATTAAACTCACCGCCAACAACCAAAACGCTATCATTTTGTTTGAACCTGCCAATAAAACTGCATTGTAGCCCATACAGAGCGAAACGCAGAGCGTTAGTTCAATTCCTGAAAGCAACGAAGTTCCTTGTGCCAAAATAGTCATAGCAGCAATAGAACCAATACAACTGTTCAAAATGATTGTTAAAGGCACATACATATAAAAATCGTACTCAAATTCTTGCTGTAAACTTTTTATAGATAGAGATTTCATAATATAATAGTGTTTTGTTTTAAAAATGTAAATTTACAACCCGAACCATGTCTTATTTTATGAGGCAAATCATAAAGTGATGATTTTAGAAAATTTATTGTTGGAGTACGGTGCAACTCTTGAAAACAGAGATGCTTCCGAAGTTATTCTTTCAGAAAAAAAGCGTGCAGACTTCTATTTTCAGATAAAAACTGGGGAAGTGAAAATGTATAATTTGAATGAACAGGGAAAGGAATTTGTGCAAGGAATTTTTTATGATGGCGAAAGTTTTGGCGAACCACCATTATTTGCAGATTTCAAATATCCAGCTTCGGCAGCGGCGGTAAAGCCTACAAAACTTTACAAACTGAGCAAAACCAAGTTGTTCGAATTGCTTACTCACAATCCAGAAATAAATTTAAAGTTCACAAAAGCACTTGCCAAAAGACTTTATTACAAAGCCACTATTTTAAAGGAAATATCCGTTCATCCACCAGAACACCGCATTCTGGCGTTGATCGATTTTTTAAAGCGTAAATACGGTTCCGAAGATCTTTTTCAAGTGGAATTGACTCGTCAGCAAATTGCAGATTTAACCGGACAGCGCGTTGAAACTGTAATCCGAGCAATAAAGCAGCTTGAGCAGGACGGCGAATTAAAACTGATAAAGCACAAGGTGTTTCGTTAAAAATTACAAAAAGAATAAAAATAAAAGAACAAAGAATAAAGACAGAATTCTTCGGATAATTGGAAAGTTTTTTTTCTATCATCTTTATTCTTTATTTTAAAAAAAGTTAACTTCGCATTATGATAAATGTAGTTTTTTTAGGTTTTGGGAATGTGAATAGTCATTTATTTACTACTTTACATAAAAGCAACCAAATAACTGTAAAACAGGTTTTTAATCGAAATTATATAAAAATGATTTCTCCTTTTGAAAAAATTCCTTTTACAGATGACATTTCAAAAGTTGAAGCTGCGGACGTTTATATTATTGGAATTCCTGATGATGCCATTTTGAGTTTTTCTGAGGCATTATCCTTTCAGAATAAATTAGTTGTTCACACTTCTGGCGGAGTTGCAATGAATGTACTTTCGTCAAAAAACCGACGTGGTATATTTTATCCATTACAGACTTTTTCAAAACAACGCGCAGTAGATTTTAAAGATGTTCCTATTTGCATTGAAGCTGAAAACTCAAATGATTTGGAATTGTTGCGAAGTTTGGGAGAAACAATTTCAGAAAAAGTTGTCGAAATTTCTTCAGAAAAAAGAGCAAAGCTTCATTTAGCTGCGGTTTTTGTGAATAATTTTACAAATTATTTATATGAAATAGGAAGCGAAATATTGAAGCAAGAAGATTTACCGTTTAATTTGCTAAAGCCGCTCATTATAGAAACCGCTTCAAAAATTGAAACGCTATCGCCTCAAGAAGCTCAGACCGGGCCCGCAAAGCGTAATGATGTTAGAACCATTGAAAAACATTTACATTTGTTGGGCGACAGTCAATACCGAAAATTTTACGAACTGTTTACGGAAGAACTAAAGCAGAATTATGGAAAAAAGCTATAAAGAATACCTAAAACACATAACCACCTTCGTCTTTGATATTGACGGCGTTCTAACCGACGGAACCATCCAGGTAAACACCCAAGGTGAAATGTTTAGAACAATGAACATCAAAGACGGCTATGTTTTAAAAGCCGCTGTAGAACAGGGTTATCACGTTTGCATAATTTCTGGTGGAACAAACGAAGGCGTTCGCGTACGACTTCATAACTTAGGGATAAAGGACATCTTTTTAGGCGCGCATCACAAAACCAAAATCTTGGAAGACTACATAAAAACGAACAACCTAAAACGCGAAAATATCCTCTATATGGGCGATGATATTCCTGATTATGAAATTATGCAAGAAGTAGGTTTACCAACCTGCCCACAAGATGCCGTACCGGAAATTAAAGCCATTTCAAAATACGTTTCCCACAAAAAAGGCGGTAAAGGTTGTGTTCGCGATGTGATTGAACAGGTTATGAAAGTTCAGGGAAAATGGATGGTTCAGAAGGACGTGAGCGCTAAATACGACTAGTGAAATCGAAAATGAAATCGAAACCGAATATCACCCTGAGCGCAGTCGAAGGGTTGAATCTTGAATTTTAAACCTTGAACTACCTCAACCTCATCCGCTACCAAAACCTACTGTTTATAACTCTGGTCCAAATTTTTATAAAATACGGACTTTTTCCAGCTTTTGGCGTTGACTCTACTTTAAATACTTTCAGTTTCACATTGCTTGTTATAGCAACGCTTTGCATCGCTGCAGCAGGAAATATTATCAACGATATTTACGACGTTGAAATTGATAAAATCAACAAACCAACGAAAGTTTTAATAGGCAAAAAGGTTTCAGAAAGCAATGCGAATCCCTTGTATATAATTCTGAATGTAGTTGGAGTCGCAATTGGATTTTATCTTTCAAATAGCATCGGAAAGTCAGGTTTTTCGGCTTTGTTCGTCGTTTTTTCTGCGTTGCTTTATTTGTATGCTTCCTATTTAAAAGGCATGTTTTTAGTCGGTAATCTTTTGGTTTCTGGTTTGGTGGCGATGAGCCTAATAATAGTCCCGCTTTTTGATTTGCTGCCAGCAATTACCTTGGAAAATCAAGCTGTACAATCTGCGGTTTTCAAAATTGTGTTGTACTATGCACTATTCGCGTTTTCTATAAATTTTATCAGAGAAATAGTTAAGGATTTACAAGACATAAACGGCGATAAAAAAGGCGGAATGAATACGCTAGCCATTGCATTGGGAAGAAAAAGAACTATGAAGATTGTTTTCACTTTAGCTGTAATAATGATTTTGGGTATTGTGATTTATATGTATGAATTTCTGTACAATCAGCAAATTTTAATGCTTTATTTTCTTTTTGCCATTGTTGCGCCACTACTCTATTTTTGTGTAAAAGCTTGGGACGCCGAAACACCGAAACAATACAAATTACTTTCCATGCTTTTGAAAATCATAATGTTTTTGGGAATATGCTCCATTCCACTTTATTTAATTACAATTTATTAGATATGCTTCGCGAAAAATTAAAAAATTACAATATCATTCTCGCTTCTGCTTCTCCGAGAAGACAAGCTTTTTTTAAGGAACTGGATTTGGGTTATACAATTCAAGTAAAAGAGGTTAACGAAATTTACGATACAAATTTAACTCACTCGAAAATAACTGATTATCTTTCTCAACTTAAAGCATCAGTTTTCGTTGATTTGAATGAAAATGATATCCTTATAACTAGCGATACCATAGTTTGGAAAGACGAAAAAGCCCTTGGAAAGCCTAAAGATTTTGAAGAAGCTGAGAAGATGCTTCAAAACTTGAGTGGACAAATGCACGAGGTTATTACTTCGGTCTGTTTTACTTCAAAAGACTTTCAGAAAACAGTGAACGATGTTACTAAAGTTTGGTTTAAACCGCTTTCTGACGAAGAGATTGATTATTACTTAAAAAACTACAAACCATTTGACAAAGCTGGAAGCTACGGTATTCAAGAGTGGATTGGTTACATCGGAATCGAAAAAATTGAAGGATGTTATTTCAATGTGATGGGATTGCCAACGAGACTTGTTTATAAAACGTTAACCGAGATTGCCAACCGTTGAATTTGTGGTATTTTTGAGCAAAATTCTTTCTAAATGAACGGTTTCAAGACTTTTCCCCTTTTTGTTTTTCTAATCTTATTAATCGGCTGTAATTCTTCCGAAGAAAAAAGTGATTCTTCAAAAGTTTCAACTAAAAAAGAAACTTCTGAGCTAGTAACTGTAACTTCTAGAAATATTTCAGAAGAATTTAAAGCTTATTGGTTCAACGGTACTGCAGAAATTACTTCGTATAACTTAATGCAAGAACGCTACGGTGAAATCCGCGAAGGAACAGCCGTTAACATTTTTGTTTCTGAAAATTTTCTGCCAGATGCACAGGTAAAAGCAAACAATACTTCAGAAAAAAATAGTTCAGTTTTAAAGCTGAATCAGATGAAGAAATTCAATACTGGTATTTATCCGTATTCTATAATGACTAGTACTTTCAGCCCAATTTCAAATACGAGTCACGCGATAAAAGTGAGCAATAGTGTGCAGGAATGGTGCGGACAAGTATATATGCAGCTCAATAATCGTGACAATTTCGAAATTGAAAGTCACTCCTATTTTGAAGGTGAAGCGGACCAAAAACTTTCACTGCCTAAAGCATGGCTGGAAAACGAACTTTGGAATCTTGTGCGCATCAATCCAGAAGAATTACCCACTGGTGATGTAATGGTTATTCCTTCATTTGAATATTTACGGCTAAAGCATAAAGAAACTAAGGAATACAATGCTTCAGCAGCTTTAAAACAGGGTGATTCCATCTCTAGTTATACCTTAATTTACCCTGATTTGCAGCGCCAATTGACACTTTACTTCCACAGCAATTTTCCTTATGAAATTGAAAAGTGGGAAGAAGTAAACGCCAGCAACCAAAACGACACATTACGATTGAAAACAACCGCAATACGGCTTAAAAGAATGCGGATTGATTACTGGAGTAAAAATCAAAATGAATTTAAACACCTTCGAGATTCGTTGGAATTATAATAATATTTATGATAAATCTTAAAGAATTTTACCCAGAATTGATTGAATCTACGATTCTAGTTCTGGTTTTAATGTTACTTCGATTAATTCTGAAGCGAACGGTTCGAAACTTCGCAAAAAAAATAGAACGACTGGAACATCGTACGGGTTTGATTATGAAACATGTAAATTTTGCAATCTTTTTTCTACTAGTTTTCGGCTTTATATTAATTTGGGGTGTTGATTTCAGGAATTTGGGCGTTGTAATGTCCTCCGTTTTTGCTGTAATTGGAATTGCATTTTTTGCACAATGGTCCATTTTAAGCAACATTACGAGCGGCGTGATTATGTTTTTCACCTTTCCATACAAAATAGGTGATTACATTAAAATTCACGATAAAGAAATGCCTTGTGAAGGTATTATTGAAGACATAAAAACCTTTCACATTATTCTTCACACCACAACAAACGAGATTATTACCTATCCAAATAGTATGATGCTTCAAAAAGGCGTGAGCATTATTAAACCTGAAGAATTTTATGAACAGCAGCACGAGCTTGATAAAAATAAGGAAAAACTAACGCACGATTAATTTTCACAAATAAGTACCTTTGAAGACTTTCGAATAAATCAGCACTAATTTTATGCAAAAATCAATTCTTTTAAGGCTACTATTTTTATTTTTTACAATAGCAGCCACCGCACAAACTCCTCAAAAATCGTCAACTTCAGAAATTTTCCACAACCTTCAAAAGCTAAATTTTGTAGGTTCTGCCCTTTATATTGCCGCCCATCCTGATGATGAAAATACGCGGCTCATTTCCTATTTGGTAAACGATGTTCACGCAAATACCGCCTATCTTTCACTCACTCGTGGCGATGGCGGACAAAACTTAGTTGGTCCAGAACTACGAGAACTTTTGGGTGTAATTCGCACTCAGGAATTGCTTGCAGCTCGCAGAACAGACGGCGGTCAGCAGTTTTTTACCCGTGCCAATGATTTTGGTTACAGCAAAAATCCAGATGAAACATTTACTTTTTGGAATCGTGACGATGTTTTAAGTGATGTGGTTAGAACCATTCGAAAATTTAAACCAGATGTTATCGTAAACCGCTTTGATCATCGCAGTCCTGGTAGCACTCACGGTCATCACACTGCTTCAGCAATGTTGAGTGTTGAAGCTTTTGATTTGGTCAATAATGCTTCAAAATTTCCAAAATCTGCTGAAGAATACGGCGTTTGGAAACCACAACGACTTTTTTTTAATACTTCATGGTGGTTTTACGGAAGTCAAGAAAAATTTGAAAAAGCGAACAAATCAAACCTAGTTTCGGTTGAAACTGGAAATTATTTTCCTGAGCTTGGTTTATCAAATGGCGAAATTGCTTCACTTAGTCGAAGTATGCACAAATCGCAAGGTTTTGGCAGCACAGGTTCCCGCGGCACCGAAACTGAGTATCTGGAATTGCTAGAAGGAAGTAAACCTTCAGACAACAATCTATTTGAAGGCATAAACACCAAGTGGTCAAGGCTTGATGGCGGAAGTGCAATTGGAGCGATTTTGAATCCGTTGGAAGAAAATTTCAACTATAAAAATCCTTCTGAAATGCTTCCACAGTTGTTGAAAGCCTATTCTTTAGTTTCAAATTTGAAGGATGAACACTGGCGAAATATAAAACTGAAACAACTAGATCAACTTATTTTAGATTGTGGCGGAATCTTTATTGAAGCGGCTTCCGAAGCAAATTCAATCAATCCAAACGAAAATTTCAAAGTAAATATTGAAGCCATAAACCGTGGAAAAGCAGATGTTGTTTTAAAATCGGTTAAAAATTCTGACGGTAAAATTCTTTGGAATGAAGCTGCAACACTTCCTTTTAATAAAGCTGAAAAACTAGAAATTACAGTTAATTCAGGAACTCACGATCCAAAATATTCTTCGCCTTATTGGTTGAATGAAAAAGGAACCGTTGGAATGTACGTTGCGCAAGAAGAACTGATAGGCCTTCCTGAAACCCCGCCGTTAGAGCAATTGGTTTTCGAACTTCAATTTGAAAACACCACAATTCCTTTCACAAAAAGCATAATTTATAAATTCAACGATCCCGTAAAAGGCGAAGTTTACCGCCCGTTGGAAGTGCTCCCTGAAGTTACGGCTTCCATCGCAGAAAAAGTTTTAATTTTCGCTAGTAATGATGCTGAAACTGTTTCAGTAATTGTCCGCGCTGGAAAAGACACTATTTTTGGAAATGTGAGTCTGCAACATCCCCAAGGCTGGAAGGTTGAACCTGCGCAACAAGCGTTTCAACTTGAAAGAAACGGTGAGACGAAAACCTTCAACTTTACGGTTACGCCACCAAGCGGACAAAGCGAGGGATATTTAAAGGCAATTGTAAGCGCTGAAGGAAAAGTTTTTGATAAAGAATTGGTTGTAATAGATTACGAGCACATTCCATATCAAAGTGTTTTGTTGCCTTCGGAAGCAAAAGTGGCGAAGATTGATATTCAGAAAAAAGGACAAAATATTGGTTATATAAACGGCGCTGGAGATGCAATTCCCGAAAGTTTGAAGCAAATTGGTTATATAGTAACCACTATTGAGCCTTCAAATATTTCAGAAGAAAATCTTAAGAATTTTGATGCTATTGTTGTTGGAATCCGCGCATACAATACAGTTCCCGAACTTGCGTTTGTGCAACCAATTCTGAATAAATATGTTGAAAACGGCGGAACAATGATTGTTCAGTACAATACAAGCCGAGGATTGATTACTGAGAATCTTGCGCCTTACGACCTAAAACTATCCCGCGACCGCGTAACCGATGAATTTTCAGAAATCAAATTTCTCGCTCCAGAAAATCCACTTTTAAATACACCAAACAAAATCACTCAAAAAGATTTTGAAGGTTGGGTGCAGGAACGCGGATTATACTTTCCAGATGAATGGGCAAAGGAGTTTACGCCAATCCTTGGAATGAAAGACAAGGGTGAATCGCAAACAAAAGGATCACTTCTAGTAGCCAAATACGGAAGAGGGTATTATATTTATACGGGATTGAGCTTTTTCCGTGAACTTCCAGCTGGCGTTTCAGGAGCTTATAGGTTGTTTGCGAATATGCTTTCTGTGGGAAAATAAGTTGTTAAACGGATTGGATTTTCGTATTTTTAAAGATTAAATAAAAGGATTATGGAAATATTGAGCGTCAAAATTTTAAATCCGAAAGCGAAAAGGCTTTTAAAGGAAATGGTGGATAATGATTTGATTGAAATTGATGATTCTAAAAAGGAATTTTTAGAACTTCTGAAGCGATTGCAAAGTAATTCCGAAAACGTTCCTACACTCGAAGAAATCACGGAGGAAGTGGAAATAGTGAGAAAAGCGAGATATGAGCAAGAAAATAATCGTTGATACCAACTTATGGATAAGTTTTTTAATAACCAAAAAGTATCAAACTCTTAAAAAGCTTATTATTTCCAACGATATAATCATACTTTTTTCCACCCAATCCATATCGGAATTTTGGGATGTTTCTCGTAGACCACATTTCAAAAAATTCTTTTCATTAGAAGATGTAAATATTTTGTTTGCTGTTTTTAAAGTATACGGTATTCAAATAAAACCAACTTCTAATTTAAAAATTTGTCGTGACGAAAAGGATAATTTTCTATTGAATTTAGCTGTTGATGGCAAAGCAGATTATCTAATTACTGGCGATAATGACCTATTATTGCTCAAAGAAATAGGAAAAACCAATATCTTAACTTATTCTGAATTTGAGACCGAAATGGAAAAAATATAAATGAAAAACGCTCCCCAAAAATTCGTTTGGAAAAAAAGCTTCACACTAGTCTTAGTGATTAATGCGGCCTATATCTATGTGTTTTATTTAATAATGCAAAACTACGCCTAAATGCAGCAGATTGACTGGATTGTTTTAATTGGGACGCTGCTTTTTATCGTGCTTTACGGTACGTGGAAATCGCGTCAACAAAAAGATGTGGGCGATTATTTAAAAGGTGGTAACACGGCACATTGGTGGACGATTGGGCTAAGTGTTATGGCAACGCAAGCCAGTGCAATTACTTTCCTTTCAACGCCAGGACAAGCATTTCACGATGGGATGGGCTTTGTCCAGTTTTATTTCGGATTGCCAATTGCAATGGTGATAATCTGCTTGGTTTTTATTCCTATCTACCACAAACTAAAGGTTTATACAGCCTACGAATACCTTGAAACTCGTTTCGATAAAAAAACAAGAACATTAACTGCGATTCTATTTTTAATTCAACGTGGATTGGCTTGTGGAATTACGATTTTCGCACCATCCATCATACTTTCAGCAGTATTGGGTTGGAATTTGATTTATTTGAATATCATCATCGGTGTACTCGTAATTATTTATACAGTAAGTGGTGGCACGAAGGCCGTGAGCGTTACCCAAAAGCAGCAAATGGCTGTTATTTTCTTTGGAATGCTAATTGCCTTTCTTTTAATTCTAAATTATTTGCCGCTCGATATTACTTTCACGAAAGCCCTTGAAATTGCTGGTGCCAACGGCAAAATGGATATCTTAGATTTTTCTTTCGATTTTGATAACCGCTATACTTTTTGGAGCGGAATCATCGGTGGAACTTTTTTGGCGCTCTCCTATTTCGGAACAGACCAAAGTCAGGTACAACGCTATCTTTCCGGAAGAAGTGTGAAGCAAAGTCAAATGGGTTTAATAATGAACGGCTTGTTAAAAGTACCAATGCAGTTCTTCATATTGTTGGTGGGAATCATGGTTTTCGTTTTTTATCAATTCAATAGTTCTCCGCTTCACTTTAATCCTTCCGCAGTAAAAGATGTTCAAAGTTCTGAGTATGCTGGTGAATACAAAGCTTTGGAAGTAAAAAAAGAAGCTCTAGACAAACAATTGGCGGCCACTCAAATAGATTATTCAAGAGCTGAAACTGAGCTGGAGAAACAAACCTATGTTAAAGAAATAAAAACCTTAAACGCTTCCGAAGATAAATTGCGAGAACAATCGGTTTCACTAATAAAAAAAGCGAATCCCAATGCTGAAACAAACGATAAGGATTACGTTTTTATTCACTTCATTTTAACCAATCTTCCACGTGGTTTGATAGGTTTGCTTTTGGCCGTAATTTTAAGCGCGGCAATGTCTTCCACAGCTTCAGAACTGAATGCTTTGGGAAGCACAACCAGTATTGATCTTTACAAACGAAACGTACCCGGAAAGCGCGAAAAACATTATGTAGCGGCTTCGCGCGGCTTTACACTTTTATGGGGAATTATCGCAATAGTAGTGGCTTGTTCAGCACATTTATTTGATAACCTTATTCAGCTTGTAAATATTATCGGTTCTATTTTCTACGGAAATGTTTTAGGCATTTTTCTACTCGCATTCTTTATCAAATACGTTCGTAGTAAAGCTGTTTTTATTGCGGCTTTAATCACCCAAGTAGTCATTATCTATTTTTGGTATATTGACCTTATGCCTTATTTATGGTTGAACGTTGTAGGCTGCGCTATCGTTATGGGAATTGCATTATTATTGCAAGTTCTATTACCGAAAAACGATAATTCTGAAATGAAAGTTGCTGCTGAAGTTTAAAAAATAACCACGAATTCACGAATATTTTTAAATAATAATTCGTGAATTCGTGGTCAAATAAATTTTCAATCTACAATTGGAAAATCCTTTAGACCATATCCTCGGGTTTCACCCACTCATCAAACTCTTCCGCAGTTACATAACCTAGGTTTACTGCTTCTTCTTTTAAAGTAGTTCCATTTTTATGGGCTGTGTTTGCAATTTCAGCAGCTTTATAATAACCGATTTTTGGGTTAAGCGCGGTAACTAGCATCAAACTGTTGTTCAATTGCTTTTTGATTACTTCGTAATTTGGCTCAATTCCTTGAGCGCAATGCACATCAAAAGAAACACAAGCATCACCAATCAATTGCGCAGATTGAAGAAAATTAGCAGCCATAACTGGTTTAAAAACGTTCAATTCAAATTGTCCTTGCATTCCACCAACGGCGATTGCCATATCGTTTCCGATTACTTGCGCACTTACCATTGTTAAGGCTTCACATTGCGTTGGGTTTACTTTTCCGGGCATAATTGAGGAGCCTGGCTCATTTGCCGGAATGTTTATTTCGCCAATTCCGCTTCTTGGTCCGCTGGCAAGCATTCGTACATCATTGGCTATTTTGTTTAATGAAACAGCCAATTGCTTTAAGGCACCGTGACTTTCAACAAAAGCATCGTGTGCGGCAAGAGCTTCAAACTTATTTTTTGCTGTTATAAAAGGCAAGTCTGTGAATTTTGCAATGTATTCTGCAACTTTTACGTCGTAGCCTTTTGGCGTATTCAAACCTGTTCCAACGGCAGTTCCGCCCAAAGCGAGTTCTGCCAAATGTGGAAGTGTGTTTTTAAGTGCTTTTATTCCGTGTTGAAGTTGCGCCGCATAACCACTAAATTCCTGCCCAAGAGTTAGGGGAGTAGCGTCCATAAAATGAGTTCGGCCAATTTTTACCACACTTTTATATTCCTCCGCTTTTTTTGAAAGTGTTTTTTGAAGTTGTTCAACTCCGGGAATTGTGTTTTCAATCAGTTTTTTATAAGCTGCAATGTGCATTCCCGTTGGGAAAGTATCGTTTGAAGACTGTGATTTGTTAACATCATCATTTGGTTGAAGGGTTTTGTCGCCTTCGCCAATTGTTTTTCCAGCAAGTTGGTGGGCCCGGTTGGCAATCACTTCATTCACATTCATGTTACTTTGTGTGCCGCTTCCGGTTTGCCAGATCACGAGTGGAAATTGATCGTCGTGTTTTCCTTCTAAAATTTCGTCACACACTTTTGCAATAAAGTCTCTTTTTTCTTCGGAAAGAACGCCGAGTTCACAGTTTGTATATGCTGCGGCTTTTTTAAGATACGCAAAACCGTAGATTATTTCCAGCGGCATAGAAGCTTTTGGACCGATTTTAAAATTTTCAAAAGAACGCTCTGTTTGTGCGCCCCATAGTTTGTCGGCAGGTACTTTTACCTCGCCCATGGTATCTTTTTCTATTCTATATTGCATTGTGAAAGGATTTATTATGAATTAATTAAACCCCTAAACTAAAGCTTTGGAGTTAAAAGGCAAAGGTAATGAAAAGCAAAAAGTTGTTCAACCCGCACGACTGTTTATTTGTTGTGAATAAATCAGATAAATTTATTGTCTATTATCAAAAAATCCTTTTATCTTTGAACCATCAATTTAAAAAAGCCACATCATGTTTACTTTTGAACAATATTTAGGATTTATCGCGATTATGACAGTAATAACCATCGGATTTTGGTTAATGATATTCTTAGTAAGCATTCTACCTTATTGGATTGGTGGCTCACTATACGAAAGCTGGAAAATGAAGCGTGAAGCAAAGAAAAATAAACAACTGAAATAATTTTTCAAAATATATTTTAAATAAAAAAGGGAACCAAATTGGTTCCCTTTTTTTATGCTCTGTTGTTAAGAATCTTACCCTTCAAATCCTCCTTCATCATCGCCACCACCTTTTTGCGGACGCTGACGCTGTTTCTTTTGGTTGAAACGGTACGTAAAAGTTAGGTTAATTTGACGTTTTCTCCATTGAAATTCACTTTCACTTGTAAAAGTGTTTGTGGTTGTAAGACTGTTTCTTTTTCGAGAATTTAATAGATCGCTAACATTAAGTGCAAGCGTACCGTTATCATCAATAATATCTTTGCTAATTGCCATATCTACTGAAAGGATACCGTCGCTTTCGGTTTGGGAGTTGTTTGAAGGGCCTCTGTAAAACGCATTGGTTTGCCAATCAATTTTTGCAGGCAATTTCACTTTGCTGCTGAATCTTCCGAAATAACTGTTGTTTTCTGTCCCGTAATCTATATTGTTATAAAATCCTTCGGTTTTAAACTTGAAATAGTTGAAACTTCCATTAAGTGTAAGCCATTTGTATGGATTGTAAAGCAAGCCCAATTCAAAACCATAACGGTCGTTGGTAGCTAGATTGATAGGTAAAGTTCTAATGATTGAAACTCCATTACTCGTAAATTGACCCGTTTCTTCCTGAACGCGCTCAAAGCCATCGGTTTCGTGTTGGTAATAAATGGAAGAGGACAGCGTAAGTTTTTTCCAACGCTTTAAATATCCCAAATCGAAAGCACTTGCATAAGCTGGTTCTAGAGAAGGGTTTCCTTGAAAAATATTTGTTTCACTAGAGCGGGAAGGGAAGGGATTAATAAACCAGCTTCTTGGTCTGTTGATACGTCTGTTGTAACCGAGCGTGATATTTTCATTTTGTTTTAATTCAAAAGTAAAATTCAAAGTTGGGAAAAGCCCAGTATAGTTCCTATCAAAATTTAAATCGAAAGGAGGGTTTTCAGAAATATTTTCAGCATCTACCTTTCCTTTAAGTTGTGTGTTTTCAAGTCTAAGCCCCAAAAGAAATGAAAACTTTCCGAATTTATTTCCATACTGCGAATACACGGCGTTTACGTTTTCAGTGTGCGTAAACACGTTGGAAATACTATCATTACGAACAAAAATTCCAGAAGTTCCTATTTCGTTAGATAAAGAATAATCTGTACTCTTTGTTTCAAAATTACCTCTATAACCTGCTTCAAATTGAGCGTTTTCGCCAATAGGCAAAACATAATCTGCTTGGGCAAGGTATTCGGTTTGGTTTTCTTTACTTGTAATATCTTCGGCAGGAAGGATTTCTAAATCTGGAAATATTCTTCGGTCATCAATTATAGAGCGCTGCGTTTCTTTATCGCGGTCATATTGAAGATCTGCAGTAAGTTTATGACCTTTATCGTTGAAATTATTAACGTAATTCAATGAAAACTGATAACTGGTATCATCTTCCGTTTGGTTTTCAATCCTTTTGGTGCTTTCCTTTAAGTCGTTATTCTTGAAATTTTGAGTATCGTTTGTGGTTACGTCTTCGTCATTACCCAATCGAAGAAAACCACTTGCCGTAAGCGAAGATTTTTTTGTTAAATAATATTCAATCCCTAAATTAGTATTGAAGTTTTGATTGAGACGATCGTATTTTCTGTTTTCAATAATTTGGTCAAATTTGGGTTCAACGGTTGTAGTGGTGCCAGTTATAGTATCTATAATAGTTCGCGGAAGATAGTTGTTGTTGAAAAAGGCCTTTCCGGGCCCAGTTCTATAACTAAGTCCCGTGGTATTGAAAATATTGAATTTATCTGTCCTAACATTTATATTTCCCGAAACACTACTATTTAATGGAACGCCAATGGTTGAGGTTAATGATCCATTAACACCCAAAGTCTTTTCTTTTTTAAGAATTATGTTTAAAATACCAGCAGTTCCTTCAGCATCATAACGGGCTGAAGGCGAGGTGATTACTTCTACACGTTCAATAGCATCTGCGGGAAGTTGGCGAAGCGCATCAGTAGATCCAAAACCTGCAATGGCAGAAGGTTTCCCGTTGATTAGAATTTTTACGTTTTCATTACCACGAAGGGCGATTGTTCCATCCACATCTACTGTTACGGAAGGTACGTTGTTAAGTGCATCACTAACTGTGGCTCCACCTGCGGTTAGATCTTTACCAATATTGTATATTTTTTTATCGAGCCTTATTTGTACTTCAGTGGTTTCGGCACGAACTACAACTTCGTCCAAGCTGGCAGCATCCAACGCTAATTTTATAGTTGGAAGCGTTGTGTTTTTCGTTAAGTTTTGGTTTGGAACTTCTTTGGCTTTATAGGAAATAAACTCATATTTAACAGTATAAACGCCAGCAGGAACTTCAATGCTGAAATTTCCTTCAGTATCGGTAATACCTCCCGTAATGGTTTTTCCTTGTTTATTGATGAATGAAACCGTTGAGTATTCCAGCGGATAGTTGGTGCCTTCTTCAAGAATGATTCCTTTTACGGTAACTTGTTTTTTTTCAGGGTTTTGTGCCATCAGAAATGTTGTGGTAAACAAGAGCAGGAGGGAGAATGTAAACTTCATTAAATCTTTTAAGTATTTTGACCTACGAAAATACCTTTGGTTTAATTGACAAATGCCAAGATTCTGTTAAAGTAAAGCGTTGGAATTATAAAATTTCAAGGACTTTTTCTGTTGGTCTGCCAATTACGGCGTGGGTTCCTTTTATGGCGATGGGGCGTTCAATGAGTTTTGGATTTTCAATCATTGCGTCTATAATCTGATTGTCCGTAAGTTCTTTGCCTTTGTAGTTTTCTTTCCATTCGGTTTCTTGCGTGCGAACGAGCTCAATTGGCTTAATTCCTAGCAATTCAATAACCTGTTTTAGCTCTAGGTGTGTTGGCGGATTTTCAAGATATCTTATTATTTCTATGGTTTCGCCTTCTTCTTCCAAAAGATGAAGGGCTTGACGGGATTTGCTACAGCGTGGGTTGTGGTATAGGGTTGTCATAGTTTTTAATTTAAGATTCAAAATTGGGTTATCGTCAGACTTTTAAATGCGAACTGTTAAGTGAAGTATATTCAGTTTTCTAGTCATTAAATAAAAAGCGACTTTGATTTTACACCAAGGTCGCAATTATTTTTTATGAATTATATGCAATGCTTTCTATTTAGCAAATTCATGGTTCAACTTTTCAATCTTCTCTATAGCTTCATCTGCTAAACGCTCGGTTAAACCAACGGAACCACTTGTTAATATCAATCTATCCTTTAAAAATTTTGGCAATGCATTTAAAGATTTATCATCGTCTATGATTATAAATTTATCATTTATATGTTTAGAATTAAACCAGATAATTAATTCATCCTTTCTATTCAAATGGGCTGTATTTTCTGGAAGTCTAGTTATTTTATTCGTATTGATATTTCTAAGTTTAAAAATATCTTTCCATTCATTCAATGTGTACTTATGTTTGTGAGAAGTAGTCAATACAATATCCGCACTTGAATTAGAAATAATTCTATCAAGCGATTTAATTGCCTTCAAACTAAACTCGGGAAAATCATCTTCTAATATTTCGGGTCTTCGCCAAGAGTTCGCAGGAACCATTACTCCGTCTATGTCTAAGTATAATAACATATTACAAATTTACTGAATTTATTTTGTCATTTCGATTATTTGTGCAATTGAGATATTATTGAATTCAGCATCCAATTCATTTAGACGCTTAATTTTTTCCATTGTATCCCATTCTTCTTCAATAAACTCTATAGTTTCCCATTCGTACTCAATAGTTGCGCTCGTTTTGGACGATTTAACTTCGTTAAGTTTGAAATTAGCTAGTAGTGAACTTATATAACGATGATGACCATCAATAATTAAACCGTCACATACCTTAATGTCATCGAACTTTATTCCATTTGTCATTTTTTTGAAAATTCGATTGATAATTGGAAGACAAAGTTTATTGTGTGATGATTTTAAAGTAGAATCAGATTCTTTAATAACTTTTAAAATCAAGTCTTTAGTTATATTCTTCATATATCGGTTTTCATTCAGACTGCCCACTGCAACTGCCCACTACTACTACTACTACTACTACTACTACTACTTTAATAATTCCTCCAATTCCAACTCATAATCATACTGTAAATCTTCGTGTAGGGTTTTCACTTTTTTTGAAATATAATCGATCTGCCGCTTGTATAAGTTTGTGAGCGTTGTGTTTCGTTTTATTGAAGGTGTGAAATCTTTTAGCTTTTCACAAAAATAAAGCAAAAGTTCAACTTCGGTTTCTTTGTTCTGTGAATAACGGATGAATTTTTTAAGTTCCCGAAGAATTTTCCGGATGCTTTTTTTTATGTAGAAATAAGTCTTGGTGTTGATGGTTTCAAAATCTGCATCTACTTTGGTTTTGATACTTTGGATGAAAGCTTCTTCATCTTCAGATTCAAATAATAAATAGGTGAGGAGTTCTTTGTTTTCTTTTTTGAATTTTGAAAGACGCAAACAGAGTTCCAGTAATTCCTGAGTGGATCGTTGATTTAATTCCGTTTTTATTTCTTTTAAACTTGCAGCCTTCATAGATGTAATTTAATGTAAAGGTACTGTGGTTTTTCATAAATTAAAACTTGGAAAAAATTCAATTGGTTTTTATTTAAAAAAGAAAACCCACTGCTGAAAAAAGTAAACCTTAACAACAGTGGATTTCTTCTAATCTAAAAAACTTTAATTTTACTAATTCTTAACTGTAACTGAACCTTTCATTACTATGTGAATGCTGCAGAAATAATCAAAATTATTAGTAATTACTTTCGAAAAGGTTTCTCCTTGTTTCAAGGGTTTTGAAGTCCATTTCTTATTGATTTCTGTCACGTCGTGTGGCACGAAATCTTTATTAATCCACTCCACAACATCACCTTTTTTTACTTGTATTTTTTCAGGAGTAAATTTCATCTGATAAATGCTTACAACGTGTTTGGTAGGAGTATTAGAACTAACATCTGTGTTTTTAAAACTTGTGAATAACAAAAGAACAAAAGACATTCCTACGACTAAAGTGGTGATACTAATAACAAGCGATTTTATTGTTTTCATTTTTTTAGAATTTTGCTTTGAGCCATTTCTGCGTGGTGCAAATGTGTTTCTAAAATAGGCAGTGCGGTTTCAAGCAGTGCTTTTAACTCTGCATTTTGAGATTGTGGAATCAACAGGGTTTTAACAGCGCCAATCACAGCTTTGTGGTATGCTACTTCATTATTTATGTAAGCTTCGTCAAATGCTTTGCCCTTGGCAGCTTTCAATGTTTTAGTAGTCTCTTTAGCTTGTTGCATTAAGGATTTGCTCACTGCATTATCCTGTGGTGTAACTCCAAGTTTGGTAACAAGCGCCACGGCTTGGTCAATGATTGCCTTGTGATCGTTAATCATAGTATTTGCAAATTCGCGCACCGCTGGGTTTTTAGAAGTGGCTACTGCAAGGTTGGCGTAATCTATGTCAATTTGATTCGCAACTACTGCAACGCTGGCAATTTCCGCATCATTAAGTTGCGGTGTGTCTTGTGCAAACCCGCATACGGATATAAATACTGTAAGTATAGCGGTTGCAAGTGATCTGATAAAAAATTTTGTTTTCATGATCTATTTGTTTTTTATGGTTTAAACTGATTTTATAATACCTATTGGATGCCAACAATTTAGACGGGTTACAAATAAAGTTGAGTATTTTTTAAAAATATTTCAACTTTTTTACTGTGGTCTTCTTAAGGTTTCATAATTAAATGATTACCTCAACGCTAACATTTTCGTCTTCGAAATAAATTGTAGTTGTATGTTTTTTTAAGTATTTTTAAAATCGCAAAAATTAATAATGAAGTCTAAAAAAACGCTCCTCACTCTTTTGTCCGCTTTCATCCTCGGAATTAGTGCATTTTCCCAAACCAGTTCCAAAGACAAAATTTATGAAACCTTTGATAACATTGTAGGGGTAGAAAACACTGGATTGTTTAACGGAACAGAGTTTACCGATCTTTTTTTGAATACTGACGGTACCTATAGATACTTTAATGGTTTTGATTATGTTCGGGGCTCTGTAACTTACAATGGCGAGTATTATGTAAATGTGCTTTTGAAATACGATCTTTTGGAAGACAACTTGCTCACGCGTTCTGATGACAACCTGAGCCTTTTCAACGTAAAATTTATTCCAGAGTTTGTTGAATCTTTTTCAATGTATAACCGCAATTTCGTTCGGTTGTCCGACACAAATTTGGGACTTGCCAGAAATGGTTTTTATGAAGCCGCCTACCTTGGCAATGATCTGCAACTTTACATAAAGCACAGCAAAAGGAAAAAGGATAGAGCCTTGAACAGCGGTATTCAGTATAAGTTTTCTGAAGATAATTTTTACTTGTTGAAGAACAAGAATGCTTATTCAGTAATCCGTTCCACAAAAGATTTGAGGAAGGCGCTTCCAGAAAGAGCTGATGAAATTAAGGACTTTTATAAAAGCTACAAAGCCCTTTACAAATCGAACCCAGACAGCTTTATGACGAAACTGGTAAAATATCTAGACGGTTCCAAATAGATAAAAATTGAACAATAATTTGAAGTAAAATGTTTTATGCAAAATCGACTTTTTGTAATAGTTATATTATTTTTCACTGTTTCTGGACTGTTTGCGCAATCGGAGCAAAACATAACCGTAACCTTCAATAATAGCTCTTTAAAGGAAGCAGTTTTGAAAGTGGAAACCCTTTCAAATAAAAAATTCTATTTTAACGATGCTTGGTTGAAAGGACATTTCGTAACCAAAACTTTTGAAAACGAATCGTTAACGAAGGTTTTGAACGGACTTTTCAGCAATACAAACATCAACTATGTTTTTAAGGATGGAAATGTAATTCTTTTAAACAATACATACGTTTACACCGACTTACCTACAGATTATTTCAACGAAGCAAAACCTGATGAAAAAGTAATTGACGATAATAATAGCGCGCCAATTTTTCAAGAGGAATATGTTTCTCAGCAAAGCGTTCAGAAGAGAAAACTTGTAACTATAGGTAAGCAAGAGCGAAATACGGCAAACAAGAGCTACACACTTTCGGGTGTTTTTAAAAATTCGAAAACAGATGAACCGCTTCAAAATCTTTCAATTTCAACAGTTGATAGGTCAAAATATGCAGTTACGGATTCTGACGGACGTTTCAGTATTCGCTTGCCTTCTGGGTTGAATAAATTGGAAACCAATCTTTTGGGATTTGAAAAAATCCGTCAAGACGTAATTATGTATGGCGATGGAAATTTGAATATTTCATTGCAAGAAAACACTGAATCACTTGAAGAAGTTGTTGTAAAATCTAAAAAAGACGCCAACGTTCGCGACGCCGTGGTTGGGGTTACGAGTATTGATATTGAATCAATTAAGACAATTCCGCTAGTTTTAGGTGAGCGAGACATTTTGAAAGTTGCCACAACTTTACCAGGAATAAAAACTGCGGGTGAAGGCTCCAGCGGTTTCAACGTTCGCGGTGGAAGGGCAGATCAAAACCTAATTTTGCTGGACGATGCGGTTCTTTATAATCCATCACACTTTTTAGGTTTCTTTTCTGCAGTAAATCCTTTTACTACGGGGAGTTTAGAAATTTACAAAGCCAGTATTCCTGCTGAATATGGCGGACGGCTTTCCTCAGTTTTTGATATTGAAACCAAATCTGGCGATATGGAAAAGTTTAAAGGTGAAGGCTCTGTTGGACCAATAACCGCCAATCTTGCTGTTGAAGTTCCCGTGGTGAAAGAAAAAGCATCCGTAATCGCAGGTTTTAGAGCAACTTATTCCGACTGGATTTTAAGAAGTCTAGACGAAGAAGAATTGAAAAATAGCCAAGCATCGTTTTATGATGGTATTATAAAGTACAAACACAATATTGACAACAATAATTCCATTCAAGGTACTTTTTATTTAAGTAAGGATCGTTTCAGCATAACTTCAGATTCAATTTTTGATTATAGCAATCGACTGATTTCCTTAAAATACGGACATAGTTTCAACGAAAAGAGTAGGGCGGAGTTGATTTTGGTAAACAGCCAATACAAATATGGAATCAATTATGAAGCCGATGCCAATGCAGATTTCGATTTTGGTTATGAACTAAATGAATATCAAGCAAAACTCAATTTAACTTACAAACTGAGCAAAAAACACAAGTTGAGTTACGGACTTAGCAGTAAACTTTATTCAATCGACCCAGGAAATATTGATCCAATTGGAATAAATTCAGACGTTCTATCAAAAACCGTTGACCGCGAAAAAGGTTTAGAATCTGCCGTTTATCTCGCAGATTTATTTGAAGTGAGCGATAAATTTCTGTTGGATGTTGGTTTGCGTTATTCGTTTTATTCGGCGCTTGGGCCAGCAACTCAGAATGTTTATGAAGAAGGAGTTCCCAAAAGTGAAAGTTCAATAATTGAAGTAAAAGAATACGGAAATAACAAATCCATCAAAACCTACGGCGGACCGGAATATAGAATATCCGCGCGTTATTTATTGGGGAACGATTTTTCAGTGAAAGCTGGTTTCAACAGAACTATTCAATATTTACACCTTCTTTCCACAAATACAACTCAATCACCAACGGATATTTGGAAGCTTTCAGATTTAAACATTGCGCCACAAAGAGCTAATCAATACAGTTTAGGATTCTTCAAAAACCTTTCAGGAAAAGATGTAGAATTCAGCATTGAAGGCTATTACAAAACGATGAACGATCTTCTGGATTATAAAATTGGCGCCCAGTTAATTTTAAATGATGATCTTGAAACGGAACTGCTTCAAGGTGAAGGAAAGGCTTACGGTGTAGAATTTCTTGTGAAAAAGAATAGCGGAAGATTCAACGGTTATTTGGGTTATAGCTATTCGCGTTCGCAAATAAAGCTGGACAGTCAAATAATGCAAGAACGCGTAAACAACGGCGAATTTTTCCCAGCGAATTATGATAAGCCGCACGATTTTTCAGTAGTTGCAAACTATAAACTCACGAAGCGTTTTAGTTTTTCAGGAAATTTCACCTATCAAACCGGGCGACCTATTACTTATCCAATTGGACGTTATGTTTTTGCAGGAGAAGAGCAAGTGCTTTACAGCGATAGAAACCAATTCCGAATCCCAGATTATTACCGATTGGATTTGGGCGTAAATATCGAAGGAAACCACAAATTGAAGAAACTTGCGCACAGTTTTGTAAATATTTCGGTTTATAACGTTTTAGGTAGAAACAACCCGTATTCAGTATTTTTCGTGAATGATGAAGGTCAAATTAAGGCATATAAAACTTCCATATTTTCAGTGCCAGTACCAACTGTGACATATAACTTTAAGTTTTAGGATGATGAGGACAAAGTTTTTATATATAGTATTGTTTTTGGTAACTCTGTTTCAATGGAGCTGCACAGAGCCCTATGAAATAGAAACTGTGATTTATGAAAACGTTTTGGTGGTTGAAAGTACAATTACTGATGAAATGAAGCCTCAAATTGTAAAACTAAGCAGAACCTCACCTCTTGAAAATGTTGATGTTTTATTAGAAAGTAACGCAACCGTTCATGTTTCGAGTAGTGATGGTCAGAACTATGAATTTTACTGGAATAATGATTTAGGATATTACGTTTCATACAATCCTTTCAATGCTCAGCCAAACATTTCTTACACTTTAAGTATAAATACAGCAGACGGTAAAAATTACACGTCTTCACCAGTGGTTTTGCCACCACGTGTAGAAATGGAGCAGATTTATGCGGAAACAATTACCGATCCAAACCAGAAGAAAGATGGGGTTCAGGTTTTGGTAAATACCACAGATCCAACTGGTAATTCAAAATATTTTAGATATGAATATGAAGAAACTTATAAAATTGTAGCTCCCAATCCAACAAAATATTACACTCAAATTATTGATTATAATCCTGATGAAGGAACTTATAAAATCATTTTGTCACCAAGAATACCGGAAGAGATTTGTTATTCTACCGAAATATCAACAGGAATAACGCAAGCGTCAACCAGCGATTTTAGCGAGAATAAGGTGTTCCGTTTTCCAGTTCGCTACTTATCAAAATTGGATTCTAAAATCCAAACGCGCTATAGTCTCTTGGTAAAGCAATATGTGCAGAGTGTAGAAGCTTTTACTTTTTATAAAATTATTAAAGACTTGGGAAGTATTCAAAGTTTACTATCGCAAGGGCAGCCAGGTTATGCTTCAGGAAACATGGTTTCTGAAACAAATCCAGAAGAAAAGGTCTTGGGCTTTTTTGAAGCTTCTTCAATGACATCTAAGCGAATCTATTTTAATTATGACGATTTTGGATTTAAGAAGCCTCCATATTTTGTGGAGTGTGAAATACTCCAATATGATTACTACAAAGGGCCTTCACCGTTTGGCTTTAATGAAAGAGAAGCTCTGTATGACCGTATTACCTATGATGATTATCAAGTGCTCTCTGTAAACTCTAGGTTAGTTTATAGAATAGTGCAGCCGGAGTGCAGCGTATGCACCTATTTTTCATCTAACGTTAAACCTGATTTTTGGGAAGATTGATTATGACACAGAAACAGCTACTTAAACATCCTTTATATTCGGATTTTGTTGCAAACGCACAAATTTTCAAAAATGAAGATAGTAGCTATAATTTTAAGTATTAAAAAAATGAAATTGAAAATTTTATATATAATATTTCTTTCAATATTACTTTTTCAAATGGGTTGCACAGAACCTTATGAAATAGAAACCGTGAACTTTGAAAGTGTTTTGGTTGTGGAAAGTACTATTACCAATGAATTTAAACCACAAATTGTGAAGTTGAGCAGAACTTCAAAACTTGAAAATCCCGAAATTTTAACTGTTAATAATGCTACCGTAATTGTTTCTAGTAGCGATGGCAACAGTTTTAATTTTAACTGGGATAGCGAAACGGGCAATTATATTTCCCAACAGCCTTTCAGTGCGCAACCCAATGTTTCTTACACTTTAGATATTACTACTCAAGATGGAAAAAGTTATTCTTCTTCAGCTGTCACTTTACCTAATTCTATTAAGATTGATGAAGTTTATGCTGAAACAATTGTAAGTCCCACCGAAAATAGAGATGGCGTTCAGGTTTTGGTAAATACAGCAGATCCTACAGGCAAGGAAAAATATTTTAGGTATGAATATGAAGAAACCTATAAAATTACAGCTCCAAATCCATCACAATACAGCGCAGAAATTATTAATTACAATCCCGATGAAGGTACTTATAAAGTAATTCTCACCCAAAGAGTTCCCGAAGAAATTTGCTATTCCACCGAATTTTCTAAAGGAATAACACAGACCACCACAACCGAGCTCAATGAAAACAGAGTGTTTCGTTTTCCAGTGCGTTATCTTTCTAAAGAAGATGCGAGATTACAAACACGTTACAGCATTTTGGTGAAACAATATGTGCAAAGTGTGGAAGCATATACCTTTTATAAAATTGTGAAAGAACTTGGCAGTGTTGAAAGTCTGCTGTCTCAAGGACAACCAGGTTACATAGTTGGAAATATGGTTTCAAAATCAAATTCTAACGAAAAGGTTCTTGGTTTTTTTGAGGCTTCTTCTATGACTTCAAAAAGAATTTATTTCAATTATCAAGATTTCGGGTTTGATAAACCACCCTACTTTGTGGATTGTGAAGTTTTATTTCTAGATTATAATGATAATACCGTTCTAGATGATGATCCAGACGAACGCCAGACTTTTTATGATTATGTTACAAATAGAAATTATCAAGTTTTAAGTCTAGGACAAGGAACTGTATACAGAATCGTGCAACCAGAATGCAGTCTCTGCACCTCTTTTTCATCAAACATAAGACCCAATTTTTGGGAAGACTAATTATGACAAAAAAACTAATATATATAGTATTTATTTTATTCGGTTTTGTTGCAACAGCGCAAATTCCGAAGCAAGATGTTTCCGCAGATTTAAGTGTTTTTCCGAAGGAGAAGGTTGCGCTTTCAATTAATTCAAACGTATTGTTGGCGGGAGAGTTGCTTCAGTATGAAGCTTTCAATCTAGACGCGGCAAACAAAGAAAGCAAACTCAGTAACATTTTATATGTTTCCTTGCGAAACCAAAGCGATTCAATCATTTTCACCCACAAATTAAAGGTTGAAAATGGAACTGCAAACGGAGATTTCTTTACGCCATCTATATTGGAAACTGGCGTTTATAGGCTTATTGGCTACACAAATTTTTCAAGAAATAATACGAATAATGCCTTTGTTGAAAAGGTAATTTACATCATAAACTCCTTTGTTAAAACAAACATAGTAAAAGATACCGAGGAAGGCGCTAAGTTAAGTTTGAAAGCCGAAAGTGAAATAAATTCTTCTGAAAAGCTCAGTAATAATGAAGCAATTCAAATTACAACAAACAAGCAATCCTATGGTTTCCGCGAAAAAGTTAATTTGAATTTGAAGAGTGCTTTGGAAGCTAGAAATGGAAACTATGTTCTTTCTGTTAGAAATATAAATCCAGTTGCTATTTCGAATAATTCTATAAACGAAAAAAAATCTTCAACTTCGGAAACATTCTATGTTCCTGAACTACGTGGCGAACTAGTTTCTGGAGTAGTACTTTCAACTGAAAACGGCAATCCTGCTGCAAACAAAAACGTGTCGCTTACAATCCCTGGAAGTGATTTCGTTTTCAAAACAGCGAAAACGAATGCAAATGGAAGATTTTTCTTTTCCGTTATGGCAGGTTATGATGCCGAAAAAAGCATCGTTCAGCTAATTGAATCTGAAAAAAATGTAGTTAATTATTCCCTCGTGATGGACAAAAAAGATTTCACCTTGGGAAAAAGTGACACATCTGTTTTAAAGTTGGATGCTAATTTAAAGGATTGGCTACTAGAACGCAGCGTGCAAGTTCAGGTTGAGAACGCTTATTTTGATACTAAAAAGGACAGTATTTTAAAGAATAACATAAATCCTGCGTTTTACGATAATCTAGGAACTGTGTTTTTATTGGATGATTATACTCGTTTTCCTTCGGTTAAGGAGACCTTTGTTGAAGTTGTTACCCTTGCAGCAGTAAGAGGAGCAGGAGCGGATAGCCGATTTATTGTTAATAATGAATACGACCCTAATGGGGTGGCAAAATTCAATAATTTACCGCCTTTAGTCCTGATGGATGGTATGGAAGTTCAAAACAACGAAGACCTTGTAAATTATAATGCTCGTGAAATAAAAAGCATTCGAGTGATAATTCAACCTTACCGTTATGGTCATAAAATTTACAGCGGAATCATTGCCGTTGAAACCAAGAAAGGAGATTTTGTACCTAGGCTTTCAAAAAATTATGTTGAATCAATAGATTTACCGCCAGCAGTTAAGAAAAAGAAACAATACCGCGCAGATTATGGTAACAAAGACACGCTATCAAGAATTCCAGATTATAGAGTGCAATTGCTTTGGCAACCTAATTTGACGCTTTCTACAGAAAATGAAGACTTATCTTTTTTCACATCTGATGTTTCTGGGAAGTTTGAAATTACTCTTGAAGGCTTTACAGATGAAGGGAAGTTTGTTTCAATCAAAGAATTTTTTAAAGTAATTGAAGAATAGGACAGTTTTTGTAAAATATTCTTGTATCTTTATTGAACTATCATATCGGGGTGCTTAAGTTTCAAAAACAGCTGAGAATATACCCGCTGAACTTCATAGGATAATACCAACAGAAGAAATATGATTTGCAAAGGGAACTAAGATTTTTTTAATCTTGTTCCCTTTGTTTTTTCAAAACCACTGAATACTGAGCCTGAACACTGAACACTTCCCTTAAAGTTCATCCGTCTTTTCCTTTTGCCCACTCATCATTAAATAAGCCTTCAAGAAGCCATCGATTTCGCCATCTAGCATTGCGTCCGTGTTTCCAGTTTCGTGGCTAGTGCGCACGTCTTTAACCAATTTGTAGGGATGCAAAACGTAGTTTCGTATTTGCGAACCCCATTCTATGGCTAGTTTGCTGTCTTCAATTTCGGCGCGTTGAGCTAATTGTTTGCGAAGTTCAATTTCATAAAGCTGTGATTTCAGCATTTGCATAGCCTTTTCACGATTGTCTAGCTGACTTCTTGTTTCGCTGTTGTGAATTATGATTCCAGTAGGATGGTGGGTAAGTATTGCTTTTGTTTCTACTTTGTTTACGTTTTGTCCACCGGCGCCGCTACTTCGGGCAAAATCCCAGGAAATATCTGCTGGATTTATTTCAATTTCAATAGTATCATCAACCAATGGATATACATATACACTCGCAAAACTGGTGTGTCGCTTGGCATTACTATCAAAAGGTGAAATACGTACCAATCTGTGGACGCCGTTTTCACTTTTTAGCCAACCAAAAGCAAATTCGCCTTCAATCTCGATGGTTACAGTTTTTACACCAGCAACATCACCTGCTTGAAAGTTCAGCTCCTTTACTTTATAATCATTTTTCTGTGCCCACATTAGGTACATACGCATCAGCATTTCGGCCCAATCGCAGCTTTCCGTTCCTCCAGCACCAGCGGTAATTTGTAGCACGGCACTCATATCGTCGCCCTCGTCGCCAAGCATATTTCGGAATTCTAGTGCTTCAATTGCAGTCTCAGCCTTTTCATAGGCAGCTTCTACATTTTCGGCCTTTCCTTCGCCTTCTTTATAAAAATCTAGGAGGATTTCAGCTTCGTCGGTGAGGTTTGTAGCAGTTTCGTAGTCGGTAACCCATTTCTTCTTGGTTCGTAGCACCTTCATAAAAGCCTCAGCTTCGCGTGGGTTGTTCCAAAAATTGGGGTCGAAAGTTTTTTCTTCGTCGTTGGTAATTTCTATACTTTTGCCAGCAATGTCAAAGATAGCGCCTCAAGGCATCTAGCCGCACCTTAAGGTCTTTAATTTGGTCTGTTGTAGTCATAAAGGGTAAGAATTTCAGCAAAAATACCATTAACTTCGTGAGAGAAACGTATTTTTCGGCTAATTTTATACTTTCAAATAATTCGCAAACTAAGAGATGCAGAATACTTCACCAGTCTATCTTCTTATCTCTAATTATTTTATGCAGATGAAAAAATTATTATTCTTTTTATTAGTTACAATAACGTGTACTGTTTATGCCCAAAATGACCTAGAC
This sequence comes from Aequorivita sublithincola DSM 14238, assembly GCF_000265385.1. Classification (NCBI taxonomy): domain Bacteria; kingdom Pseudomonadati; phylum Bacteroidota; class Flavobacteriia; order Flavobacteriales; family Flavobacteriaceae; genus Aequorivita; species Aequorivita sublithincola. The sequence continues at coordinate 3,212,352 of NC_018013.1, read as the reverse complement.
TATGTTAATATAATAGTCAACCAAAAAATGGCGGAGCTTGAAATGCAGGATACCCCGGAATATTTCTTTAGAAATGATTATTGCGATGGAAATATTGAAATTTTCAAATTGAGAGACGGGAAAATTTGTTCTTCAAATTCCACGTATTACGCAGTGTATGTTTTTTGGAAGGAAGATGAAAACACGCTAAATATTCAAAAATTTGACAATTGTGGGAGTTTTAAGCCTTTTACCATTGTCGTTACTAAAGCGATGGCTAGGGCTTTAAAGGACAAGGAGAAGTTAATGTATGAAGACGTTTTGCCTTACAAAGCTGAAAAAGTTGATGACAATGCGTTCGGAAATATGTCTGTGCAATCTTGCCATAAAAATTATAAATTTGTTTTCGACAACAAGGTTTTTGAAAAAAGTTTTAATCAATTTGATTTGACAAATGAATCGAAATATAAAAACTTGAATGCGGCTCACAATAACTCGTTAGCATTGATTAAGCTTGATAATGAAATATCAGAAATAGTAAAGAATTTAGAAATAAACGGAAAATTTTTCAGAGAAAACTAAATTATGATTATAGATTTAAGAAGCGATACCGTAACTCGCCCTACACCCGGAATGATGCAAGCTATTATGAATGCTGAAGTGGGCGATGATGTATACAAAGAAGACCCCACGACTAACAAACTGGAACAGAAATTAACAGATATGTTTGGGATGGATTCTGCGCTTTTCTTTCCAAGCGGAAGTATGGCTAACCAAGCCGCAATAAAAATGCACACCCAACCCGGCGAACAATTGATTGCAGACAAATGGGCACACGTTTTCAATTACGAAGGCGGTGGTGTTTCATTTAACAGCGGCGTTTCCTGTAAATTGATTGATGGTAATCGCGGAATGGTTACAGCTGCACAGGTTGAAGAAAACATCAATCCACCAGATTTTTACCACAGCCCTTTAACAAGTTTGGTTTGTTTGGAAAACACCACTAACAAAGGCGGTGGCGCTTGTTATGATTTTTCTGAAATTGAAAAAATTCGACAAGTTTGCGATAAACATGAATTAGGCTTTCATCTTGACGGCGCACGAATTTGGAATGCCTTAGAAGCTCAAAAACAAAACCCGAGAGACTATGGAAAAGTTTTTGATACCATTTCAGTTTGCTTGAGTAAAGGTTTGGGAACCCCGATGGGAAGTGTTCTATTGGGCAAAAATGAAATTATGAAAAAAGCGATGCGCGTCCGTAAAGTCTTAGGTGGCGGGATGCGCCAAATAGGTTTTATGACGGCTGCTGGAATTTATGCGTTAGATAATCACAGAAATCGCTTAGCGGAAGATCATAAAAAAGCCTCCGAAATTTCTGAAATGCTCGCCAAACAATCCTATGTAAAAAAGGTTGAATCAACCGAGACTAATATTGTGATCTTTTACCTTGCAGAAGCTATTTCCGAAGAAAAATTTATGAATGATTTGCTTCAGAAGAGCGTGAAAATTAGTTCGATGGGTCAAGGAAAACTTCGAATAGTTACTCACTTTGACTATACGGATGCTATGCACGAAAAGCTTTTGCAAATGCTTAGTGATTATAACAAATAGTAAAACGGTTATGCTAAATATTTCTGCTTCTTATACAGATTTGTATCAGTTAACTATGGCACAAGTTTATTTTAAAGCCAAACCAAAAAGTACAGCAGTTTTTGATTATTATTTTAGAAATAATCCTTTTCAAGGTGGTTTCACGATTTTCGCTGGACTAGAAAATATTCTTGATATTCTTGAAAATCTTCGTTTTACTGATGCCGACATTGAATATTTAAAAACACACGATTTTGAAAATGATTTTTTAGAATATCTTCGGGATTTTCGATTTCGAGGATCAATTTTTTCAGTTTCCGAAGGAGATATTGTTTTTCCAAATCGTCCCATTCTACAAGTTGCGGGTTCTATTATTGAAGTTCAGATTGTTGAAACCGTTTTACTAAACATCCTTAACTTTCAAACGTTAATTGCCACAAAAGCAAATAGAATTCGCCGTAGTGCTGGAGATAAAATTTTGCTGGATATGGGCTTGCGGCGCGCCCACGCCACTGGCGGTTATTTTGCCAGTCGCGCCGCAGCAATTGGTGGTTTTGACAGTACGAGTAACGTAAAGTCCGCAAAAGATTTCAACATTCCATCATCAGGAACTATGGCTCATTCCTTTATCCAAAGCTATGAAGATGAGTTGAAAGCTTTTCAAGATTTTGCTCTTTTTCGTCCAAATAATTGTGTGTTATTGGTGGATACATTTAGTACGCTGAAAAGTGGAATTCCCAATGCTATAACTGTTGCAAAAGAAATGGAAAGTAGGGGAGAACGCTTGTTTGGAGTACGATTGGATAGTGGTGATTTAGCCTATTTATCCAAAAAAACACGAAAGATGCTCGATGACAATAATCTTGACTATGTGAAGATTGTTGCATCAAATCAATTGGACGAATACGTTATAAAAAGTTTGAACGAGCAAAATGCCCCAATTGATGTTTATGGAGTTGGTACCAATTTAGTTACTGGTAAGCCAGATGCGGCGCTAGACGGTGTTTATAAACTTTCCGAGTACAACGGTAATCCCAGAATAAAGCTTTCAGAAAATTTTATTAAGGTGTCACTTCCCTGTAAAAAGCAAGTGTATAGAATGATTGACCAAAACGGAATGTTTTACGGAGCTGATGCAATATGTCTTGCTTCCGAAGAGAATATAACCCAGATGTTCCATCCGTTTGATTCTAATAAAAGTCTCGATCTTCAAGTATTTAAGCAGGAAGCTTTGCTAGAGGAAGTAATGGTTAAAGGGAAAAGAACGAAGGCAAAAAGAACGGTTTCCGAAATTGCGGAATATGCCAAAATGCGTTTGTCATTATTACCTGACGAATATAAGCGTTTCCAAAATCCACATTTTTATAAAATTGGTTTGAGTGCCAGTCTAAAAGCTAAACGCGACGAATTGATTAATCAACATAAATTTTAGAAAGGAAAAAGTCTTTTTAAAAGATTGTTTTTTTGTTAATTTTAGGAATTCTAACCTCTAAATATTTTAAAAATGTCTGAACAAATTCAATTGATTCCCGGAAACTCATTAATCACCGAAACACCCGAAGAAGGCCGCCTACTAGCCGTTAAAATGGCGCGTTTAAATATAAAATTTACTCAACCTGATGCGGCAGTTCGTGAAAGACTACGCCCAATTTATGCCGAAGATGCTGCGATGCTCATTGCAATCGGACAAGTTGTAGCTATTGAATTTGCAACTATAGCTGCGGCTAATGATTATTGGAACTAATTATTCAACCACAAAGGTTTTACGCAAAGTTCACGGAGAATAACTTTGTGAACTTTGTGTGTTTTACTTTGAGCCCTTTGTGGTTAATATTTAATACCATCTTCTGGTAAAAAGTCCAAGAAGTGTTTTTGGGCTTATGGTTATAATGAAACGAACCTTTTCATCATAATGCGGTAATCCTGGTTCAAAACCTAAGCTGGAATACACAGGGAAATAGAGCTCAAAATAATCTGCTACTAGACTTAAACGAATCCCACTGTCAAAAACAGCATTAGTGCCTCTGGCTTTATTGTGAACCAAACCGGCGTCTCCATAAGCGTAAATCCATTTCCAAATATTGGTGCTTCCGTTTACGGTTGCTATCCAACTATTCGCATAGGCTGGCTCCAACTGCGACTTAAAACCACCTTCAGCCATAATTAATTGTTGACTAAAAAGCCCCGAATCTTCACTACGCCCGTAATAATTATAATCAAAAAGATAATCCGTTGGGCGATCTAAAGCGAAACTGAAGAAATCCTCATTTTCACGCGTATCATTAAAAAGAAATGCTCCCGCAAAAAAGCGAAGATCCAACTGTCTGTTGCTCAAAAATAGTTTTCGATATTCAAAATTTACAGAAAGTTTGCTGAATCTTGAAGAGATTTCATAATCCACAACACCTCTAAAATAGTTTATCAGGTTTGGATTACTGTAAACGTAGCGCATATTAAAAACGCTGTAATTAGGCTCCTGATTTGGATTGTTTGGATCGTCGTCTTGATACACATTTACACTTCTCAAGTCAATATATTGCTTTTCATTGTCGCGCAGATCTGGATTTCTAAAGGCGAAAGTGATGTATGGCGTAAATTTTTTATAGAACAATCCGCGGTCGTAGGAATAGTAATTTCCCGAAAATCCATAGCGCATGGCATATAGATTTCCTTCATTCATAGTTTGTGTATATTTCACGGAAGCACGCCCCACAAGTGTTTTGGAGCGAAATCCAAATTGTGGCTCTAAACTATACTGAACCGCCTTTGGAAGCACCGTTTTATTATAAAGTCGAAGTCCCGCCGAAACGCCATCATAAAGGTTGTATTCAAAAATTGGCATAAAGAAAGCCTGTGCATAATTTGGGTCTTCTACATCTTGAAAAAGCCGAAATTGTATCGGTTTGTTCAATAAACCTTTTACGGCTTTAAAATTATTCCGGCGATTGTATTCTGGAATTTCTCCACCATAATTCAGCGCTAACTTCCTGATGTTTGCGGCTGGAATGGTTATAGAGGAGACGCTATCAATAGGTTTTGTCCAGGTTTTATAAACTATTTCATCTTTGTTCAGACCATAAAGCGAAACGGGAAGCTCGGATTTGCGGTTGTTTTTGATCAAAACCTTTAATGAATCACCTTCTTTTTCAACTCTTTTTATTTTGAAGTCGATTGTAGTTCTAGAGTCTGCAAAATCGTCAAAAAACCAATTGATGGGAAGGTCTGTTCGTTTTGAAAGAAACGCTTCAAAATCTGAAGATTTAATCTGTTTCAGTTTATTTTCAATATAGAATTGGTGAATGCTTTCGTTTAAAACATCTTCACCCAAATAATCACTCAAATATTTTAAGCCACTTCCGCCGTAATAACCAGTGGCAATATTCATATTATATTTCAACAAAGAATCCTTCGGAGTAGTTAACGCTTGATGGATATTATTACGCGCCATATTCAAATAAAGTATTGGATATTGGTCGTTGAATTCAAGGTCTGCGGCGTGTGCCCAACGGATTACCCACCAATTACTGAGATTACCAATGATCTTCATTTTTGGATAATAAGTATCCACATATTCCATCATCAAATACGTCTGAAGTGCATCCTGCAACCAAAAATCGTTGCGAGGATTTAGCATTAGGGTATTGTCAATATAATGCCTCGTTATGGTTTTCAGTTGTTCCATATCGTACTCAAAACCATCGGGAAATGGACTGATGAAACTGGGCAATTGGTTCAAACCATAAACTGGATTCGTTTTGTAATCCGTCTGGCTAATTACCATTTTATCGAATGGATAAGAACCAAGTTTTTCATCCAAAAACCGAACAACCCTATCTATCATCAACGCTTGAACAGGTGGATTTACCTTGCTATTTTCAATGTTGGTAACGACTTTTAGTTTATCGGTTTCAATAGTCTCGAAATTGGAATTTTTGATGAAATATAAAACCGCTTTTGTACGATCTTTCCCAGAAAGCACGGTAGTCTTCGTTTTATCTGAAATGGTTTCAGAAACCACATCAAAATCTGAAGTAACGGAGTAAGCTTTTGGAAGATGAATTGCGATTGAAAATTCCGAAGGAGGTAAATATAAATCGTCCGTATTTTTATTGCTGAAAACTTGCCATTCGCCATTATAAATTGCTGGTGCAATGAACCAATAACGCAATCTGTAATCTTCAATATTATTTATTCCATAGCGCGTAAAACGATCGTTGGGAACTTTTACTATGTATTCTAAATTAAAAGTATAGCTATCTCCAGGCAGTAGGGGAGTTTCGGGAATAATTCTTAAAATATCTGCCGCATCGCCTCGCTGCCACTGCAAAGGAACTGCGGAATTGTTGTAGATTTTTTCAATGTCCGTTCTTCCTCTATCTTCATCTTTTTCAAAATGAAAGGCACTTTCATAGTTTTCAGAGAAACGTTTTCCCAAGGGAGTGGTTTTGGAAGAAAAACTATTTGCCCAATCAAAAAAGTAGATTTCTTTTAAAGTGTCTTCGGAAGAGTTTTTATAAGTAATCTGCTGTTTTATCGAAATGGTTTTTTCGGAAGCATTCAGCGTGGCATCAATATTTATGGTATGCTGCGCCGTTGCTTGAAACGCCAAACAAAAAAGGATGCTATAAAAAATTTTGCGTACTATCAAGAAGTTTTAAGAAATTTAAAAGTTCGAGAGGCTGGAAGGTTTGTTTTTAAGTAGTAAATACCCTTGGTTAGTTGGCTTACGTCTATTGAGATATAATTTGTCCCGAAGCTTAGGGATTCTGAAGTAAATTCCAGCAATTTTTGACCTAAAAGATTATAAACTTCAAACGAAATATTTTCAGTTTTATTTGTGTTTAAACGAATATTCAATTTATCAGTAACCAAAGTGTTTTCAAGTTCAATCGGAGATTCTGCTGAAATATCATTAATACTCAAAACAATTTGTTTGTTGGTTTCAAAATTCATCACAATAGGCAGATGATCGCTCATATTGTAAAGATTTTCTCGCAATGCTTGACTAAAATCTCCCGAGCAGTCAGGACTGTTTATACTGTTATCATAACAATTACCGTTGTTTCCGAAAGATTTATAGGTGTTTGGAATGTATTTTAATTTTGGATCCGTCTGCATGTTTTGGGACATTACAATAAAATCAAACCGATCATCTAAACCACCGCCAGCTCCTGCGCCAAAAGGACCTGAGCTAATACGAGTGCTTTGTGAATGTATATCCTGAAAATTTATATTATTGTTCCAAGAACCAGGACGGTCTATTGGGTCTAACATTACTATAGCATTGGTAGGATCCAAAAGTTCCTGATACGCTGGTTCGCTTTGCGTGTAAAGATTGAAATCACCACCAAAAATCACAAAAGAATTAGGGACTAAAGTTTTCAGTTTAGTGGTAAACTTTTGCACCATTTCCAAACGTAACTGCTTATTGGCCGTGCCTTGGCTAGATTTTAAATGCGTTACAAAAACTTCAAAAACTACAGGATCAGTTTGTTGATCTGCAGTTTTAAGTTTTAAAGTGTAATGATTTATATCGCGAACTGGCGTTGGAATGACTTCCGAAGCTTCCAATGAAAACATCGCTTTTCGGTAAAAAATAAGTTGTTGATGGTCTGGGTCGCCAGATTGGCTGGGTTCAAAAGGAGCCATTGCGAAATTATTGCCTTCATTATTTAGAGAAGTGTTTAAAATCAGGTTTGCTCCGGCTTCGCTTTCCAGTTCACAGACCATAAAGATGTCTGGCTCATATTCATCAAGTATATCTCTTAAAATCACTGCGCGGTTGGATGGATTTGCAGAAGGATACTCTAGTAGATTGTAAACCATGGTTTTTATAGTTCCCTGCGCGTTGATGGACAAGGAAACTAATATAAAAGCCAGCGACAATATTTTTTTAAACATTCTTCGGAATTTTAAATATTAAAAGTTTGGGCTTAGGTTATACTCATCGTAGAATTCATTTAAAATTTTCAACACTTCATCTTCAGTATCCACTAAATGAAACAAATCCAGGTCTTCTGCACAAACATTGTTATTGGCCTCCAAAAGTGTGGTTTTTATCCAATCGTAAAGACCGCCCCAAAATTCGGTTCCTACAAGTATTATTGGAAATTTATCAACCTTGTGTGTTTGTATTAACGTTAATGCTTCAAAAAATTCATCGAGCGTTCCAAAACCTCCAGGCATTACAACAAAGCCTTGGGAATACTTTACGAACATAACTTTTCGAACAAAAAAGTAATCAAAATCGAGACTTTTATCGCTGTCAATATACGGATTATCGTGTTGTTCGAAAGGTAAAGTGATGTTTAATCCTACGGAAGTTCCTCCAGCTAAATGTGCGCCTTTGTTTCCAGCTTCCATAATCCCAGGTCCGCCTCCAGTAATTACGCCATAGCCATTTTCGGTAATTTTTTTGGCAATGTTCTCTGCAAGTTTATAATATTTATGGTCTGGCTTTGTACGTGCGGATCCATATATAGAAACGCATGGGCCTATACGGCTCATTTTTTCATATCCGTTTACAAATTCTCCCATGATTTTAAAAATCGCCCAGGAATCGTTTGTTTTTACTTGGTTCCAGTTTTTTGGTGTTTGTTCGTTTCTCATTGTTCCGTTATCAGTTCTCTGTTATTTTTTATCAGTTTGAGACGCACGTCCGTGCGTCTTTACGGTTTGCGACTAAAGTAATTCTTTTTTAAGGAATCGGGCGGTATAGCTCTTTTTGTCTTCCGCAATTTCTTCTGGAGTGCCGAGCGCCATTATTTTTCCGCCTTGTTTTCCGCCTTCAGGACCGATATCTATAACGTAATCTACCGTTTTGATTACGTCTAGGTTGTGTTCAATTATTAGTACTGTATTTCCTTTGTCAACCAATTTGTTCAAAACTATCATCAAAACGCGAATGTCTTCAAAATGAAGGCCAGTTGTGGGTTCATCTAGAATATAGAAGGTGTTTCCTGTATCGCGTTTGGAGAGTTCGGTTGCTAGCTTAATTCGTTGTGCTTCGCCGCCAGAAAGAGTTGTGGACTGTTGGCCGAGGGTAATATAACCTAAACCAACGTCTTGAATGGTTTTTACTTTTCGATATATTTTTGGAATGTTTTCGAAAAAAGGACAAGCTTCATTAATAGTCATTGCCAAAACATCGAAAATAGATTTTCCTTTATAACGAATTTCCAAAGTTTCACGGTTAAACCGTTTTCCTTGACAAGTTTCACATTCCACATAAACGTCTGGCAGGAAATTCATTTCAATAACTCGTAAACCTGCGCCTTTGCAGGTTTCGCATCTTCCGCCTGCAACATTGAAACTAAAACGTCCGGGTTTGTAACCACGAATCATAGCTTCTGGTGTTCTTGCAAAAAGATTTCTTACTTCTGAAAAAAGACCTGTATAAGTCGCTGGATTGCTTCTTGGAGTCCTTCCAATAGGCGATTGATTAATGTCTATAACTTTATCAATATTCTCAAGTCCTTCAATTTTTTTATAGGGCATCGGTTTTTTTACACCGTTGAAAAAATGTGCATTTAGAATAGGGTAGAGGGTCTCGTTTATGAGTGTAGATTTTCCGCTGCCCGAAACTCCTGTAACGCCAATCATTTTGCCTAATGGGAAAGTAACTGAAATATTCTTCAAATTGTTTCCCGTTGCGCCTTTTAGCGTTAAGGTTTTTCCGTTTCCTTCTCGTCGTTTCTCTGGAATTTCAATTTTTCTTCTTCCGTTTAAATAATCTGCGGTTAGCGTATCGTGCTCTTCTATTTCTTTTGGGGTTCCTTCAGAAACTATTTCGCCACCGTATTTTCCGGCTGCAGGACCAATATCGATAACATAATCGGCGCTTTCAATCATGTCTTTGTCGTGCTCTACAACTATTACGGAATTGCCAAGTTCTCTAAGTTGTTTCAAGGAATAAATTAAGCGTTCATTATCGCGCTGATGTAAGCCAATACTAGGTTCATCAAGAATATAAAGCACGCCAACCAACTGTGAGCCAATCTGTGTAGCTAAACGAATTCGTTGTGCTTCGCCACCCGAGAGTGATTTTGAACCGCGGTCTAAGGCTAAATAATTGAGTCCAACATCTAGTAAAAACTGAAGTCTTGAACGCACTTCTTTAATGATTTCTGAAGCAATTTTTTGTTGTGTTTCTGAAAGGTTTTTTTCAAGATTTGCAAACCATTCTGCCAACTCAACAATGTCCATATGGGCGAGTTCGGCTATGTTTTTGTCGTTCACTTTAAAGTAAAGTGATTCCTTCCGAAGTCGTGTTCCGTTGCATTCTGGACAAGGAATTTTGTCCATATATTCCTTGGCCCAACGTTTCAATGAAGTAGTTTCACTAGCATCGAAAGTATTTTGAATAAAGGTTGCAACTCCTTCAAAATCTATTTTATAATTACGAGTAATGCCAAGGTCTTTAGATTCAACATTAAACATTTCATTACCACCGAAAAAGATAACGTCTTTGGCTTTCTGCGGAATACTTTCAAAAGAATCTGTCAGTTTAAAATTGAAATTTTGTGCAATCAATTCCAACTGTTTAAAAACCCAATTGCCTTTTTGAGGTCCGTGCGCTGCCAAAGCTCCTTGTTTTATGGAAAGTTTTGGGTTTGGAACGAGTTTTTTAAGATTTACTTCATATAATTTTCCCAATCCTTTACAATTGGGACACATTCCTTTTGGTGAGTTGAATGAAAAATTGTTCGGCTCTGGATTTGGGTATGAAATTCCTGATGAAGGACACATCAACGAACGACTGAAATAACGGGCTTGGTCCGTTTCATTATCTAAAACCATCAAAACATCATCGCCGTGATACATTGCAGTGTTTATGGTTTCAGAAAGTCTTTTGGAATTATCAGCTTCAGTTGAAACTTTTAGTCGATCAATTACAATTTCAATGTCGTGATTTTTGTAACGATCCACTTTCATTCCCTTCACAATATCACGAACCTCGCCGTCCACGCGGACTTTCAGAAAACCTTGCTTTGCAATTTGCTCAAAAAGCTCACGATAATGACCTTTTCGAGAGCGAATTACTGGAGCTAGAATGCTTACCTTTTTATCAGAAAAGTCTTCAAGAATTAGTTGTCGTATTTGCTCATCACTATAACTAACCATTTTTTGGCCAGTGTTGTAACTGTATGCATCACTTGCACGGGCGTAAAAAAGACGCAGAAAATCGTAAATTTCTGTAATAGTGCCAACGGTAGAACGCGGACTTTTACTAGTAGTTTTCTGCTCAATCGCAATTACTGGAGAAAGTCCGTCAATTTTATCTACATCAGGACGTTCTAAACTTCCGAGGAATTGGCGCGCGTAAGCCGAAAAAGTCTCAATATACCGACGCTGACCTTCGGCATAAATAGTATCAAACGCCAATGAGGATTTTCCGCTACCGGAAAGACCTGTAATTACTACTAATTTTTCTCTTGGAATACGAACGTCAATGTTCTTTAAGTTATGAACGCGAGCGCCCAAAACTTCAATAAAATCCTCATTTTTTAGCATAGTTGGCAAAGGTACAGTTTCAGTTCTGAAATTCGAAATGTAGGTGGGAAATTTTGCTAGATTTTGGCTAAAAAATGACCGATATTTTGATCCTGATTTAATTTCTAAAACCCAACAGCCGTATCATCGCCACGACTATCGGCGCCACCTTCAAGTTTTCCGTTGGGAAGGATTAAAATTGCATCCACTTTGCCAATTATAGGATCGGAATCCTTGTTTTCGGGATAACCTAATATTTCAAGATCATCAATTATTTGACTTGGAAATTTTTCATATTCATAACGAATAGCATCAGGCAACCATTGATGGTGAAAGCGCGGCGCATCAACAGACTCCTGCATATTCATATCGAATTCATAAACGTTTAAAATGATTTGTGCAACTGAAGTTATAATAGTTGAGCCTCCAGGAGTTCCAACAACCATAAACAGTTTTCCGTCTTTTTCAACAATGGTTGGAGTCATCGAGCTCAACATACGTTTTTGTGGCGCGATTGCATTTGCCTTTCCACCCACTAAGCCATAAACGTTCGGTTCGCCGGGTTTGGCGCTGAAATCGTCCATTTCGTTGTTTAAAAAGAAACCGAGGTCGTTCACATAAAGTTTTGAGCCATATTCTGAATTGAGCGTTGTTGTTACCGAAACTGCATTTCCGAAGGAATCCACGATAGAATAATGTGTAGTCTGTGGACTTTCATAACCAACAATAACTCCTGGTTTTATACTTGAAGAAGGTGTTGCTGCTTCTAATGAAAAATTCTCCATTCTTTGTGAAAGATAGGCTTCAGAAAGCAATGAATCTTTTGGAATATCAACAAAATCGGGATCTCCCAAATAGAAACTTCTATCCGCATAAGCGCGGCGTTCTGCTTCAGCTAAAACTTGAATGTATCTTTTGGAATTATGACCGTACTTTTTAAGAGGGAAGGGTTCTACCATTTTTAAAATCTGGGCTAAACAAATTCCTCCGCTTGAAGGTGGCGCCATTGAAATTACTTTCAAATCTTTATAATTAAAAACAATGGGTTCGCGCCATTGGGCTTCGTAGGCTTCTAAATCTTTTATGGTAATAATTCCTCCTTTTTTCTTTATAAATGAAACCAGTTTTTTACCTGTTTCGCCTCCGTAAAATTCGGAACGCCCGTTTTTTGCAATTTGTTCTAACGTGTTTGCCAATGCAGCATTTTTCAATGTATCTCCAACTTTATAATTTTCGGAATATAGTATTTTTCCGCCATTAACTTCTTCAAATTGGCTCTTAAACTCTTCAAGACGTCTTGCTTGTTTTTCGGTAATTATATATCCTTTTTTGGCGAGTTCAATAACGGGTTTCAAAATAACTTCCATTGGTAAACTGCCATATTTTTCGTGAACTGCAAACATTCCTGCAATAGTTCCCGGAATGCCTACGGCCATTGCACCAACGGAACTTTTGTTGGGAATTACATTACCGTCTTTATCCAGATACATGTTTTTTGTTGCGGCAATCGGAGCTTTTTCACGATAGTCCAAAGAACCAATTTCGCCGTATTGACTTCTAAAAACCATAAATCCACCACCGCCGAGGTTTCCTGCGTAAGGATAGCAAACTGCCAAAGCCATTTCGGTAGCAATCATTGCATCAAAAGCATTGCCGCCGCTTTTAAGTATTTCTGATCCGATTTTAGAGGCTTCCACACGAGCAGAAACAACCATTGCACTGTCGACAATAACTGCTTGCTTGGTTTCAATTTTGGTTTTATCAATTGGGGTTTGTGCTTTTGGTTTTTCTTTGCAGGCAAATATGAGAAGTAGGATAAGTATGTGATAGATTTTCATATTTATAGTGTTTTATATTTCAATTATTTGTACGTGTGGAAACGCGTGGTCTTGTGGAGACGCACGGCCGTGCGTCTGTACGGGCGATTCAATTCATAATTCGGTAAGTTTTTGTTTTGAAAAAGCTATTAATTCATCAAAAAAGGAAGTGAATTCGGCTTCAAATTCTTCGTAATAATCTTCAAGCTCTGCAACGGCAAGATTCATTTTTGAAACTCCTTTAGTACGTACATTCATTTGTGCCAAAATTTTGCTAATTCCTTCAACAGTGGCGTAGCTTAAGAGCCAATTGTCGGCAATCATATATGGCATCATTTTTTGGATTCTTGCTGGAAGGATTGTAAAATTTTTACGGAGCAATTCATAAAAATTCTGCACATATTCATCCAAAGGTTCATCTGAATATTTGCTCCAGTTTTTGGCTAAAAAGTGGTCGTAAAGTATATCTACAATAACCCCGCTATAATGACTATAATTTTTGTGAAGTCGCGCTGTGCTTTGATGTACCGTGGGATGTGCATCTGTAAAACTGTCAATGCCGCGATGCAGTAAAATTCCTTTTGCAATAGAAGGAGGAAACTTTTCATAACGTTTTCCTTTGATACCATCGGCTATAAAGTTGCCGATTATAACGCCTTCTTCGTTGCCGGAGAGATAGATGTGGGCTAAAAAATTCATTCAATAAATATATGTATTTTTGAACTGTAAAAACTGAAAATTGAACAGATTACCAAATTTGGACCCACTGCGGTTTTTTCTGGCTTCCATAGTGTTGCTTTTTCACTTACCCCAACTATCTGCCAATCAAGGACTGCCTTATTTTGACGGGCTTCCTATCTTTCATCGAGGGTTGGAGGCGGTTTATATGTTTTTTGTGTTGAGTGGGTTTTTGATAATCAGACTTATTTATCGCGCAAAACTGAAGGGCACTTTCTCAATAAAAGATTTTTATATTAGAAGAATTCTGCGAATTTTTCCGCTTTACTATCTCGTTTTGGGTTTTGGGCTAGTTTTTTACAACGTTATTCTGCCTTTTCTGAATATTCCCTTCGAAATAAATTATACTTGGAAAGAAGCATTTCTATATAACGTTTTCTTTCTACCAAATGTCTTTGCGAAAATCTACGAACCTGGCGGCATTATTGAGATTCTGTGGTCTATTGGGATTGAAGAACAATTCTATCTAGTGATTGCACCTCTGCTTTTCCTAATAAATGTGAAATGGATTTTGCGAGTTTTAAGTTTGTTGCTCCTTGGCTATTTCATTCTTTATTGGTCTGACGTTTTTGAAATACTTCGAAAATATACTTTTGTGTTTTTCTATCTTTTTTCGGGTGGAGTTATTGCTATTCTTGAAGAACGGAAAATGTTGGAGTTTTTGAAGCGTTCTTGGTTTTTCCCATTCATAATTTGCGTAGCGACTTTACTGTATTTTGTTACCGATTGGTTTCTTCTAGAAGCAATGTGGTTACGGTCTTTACTGACTTGTTCGTTGTTTGGATTCTTCATTCATTCATTGGCTTTCAACAACCGTGGGGTGGAAGTGAACAGTAAAATCCTGAATCATTTAGGCAGTATTTCCTATGGAATTTATATGTTTCACGCCATAGTTTTAAATGCGGTTGTATTTTTGTTTCTGAAACTGGAATTCCTACAAAACCTTAATGATAATTTAACAATAATTTTAATGCTCCTGCTTACCTTCGCGGGCACACTTTTAATAGCTCATCTGTCTTATACTTACTTTGAGCTTTACTTTTTAAAATTGAAAAATCGTTTCAGAAAATAATTAATGATTATTCTCCAATTACCATATAACCAATAACCATTATCAGTTAAAACATGACACTAATAAAATCTATATCAGGAATTCGCGGAACTATTGGCGGGACACAAGGCGAAAATTTAACGCCAATTGATGCTGTAAAATATGCCGCAGCTTACGGAACTTGGGTAAAACAGCAGCGAAACAAAGAAAATTATAAAGTTGTAGTTGGGCGTGATGCGCGAATTTCAGGAGAAATGATTCAACAATTAGTAATGAATACGCTAGTTGGAATGGGCATTACGATAATTGATTTGAATCTTTCCACAACTCCAACGGTAGAAATGGCCGTTACAATGGAACACGCCGATGGTGGAATTATATTAACCGCAAGCCATAATCCAAAACAATGGAACGCCTTGAAATTGCTAAATAATAAAGGTGAATTTTTAAATGCCGCAGCTGGACAACAAATTTTGGACATTGCCGAAAATGGAACTATTGAATTCGCAGAGGTTGACTTTTTAGGCGAAATTCATAAAAATGATGCCTATATAGATTTACACATTGATGAAATTTTGAATCTTCCTTTAGTGAAAGCAGACGCCATAAAACGATGCAAATTTAAAGTAGTTGTTGATGCTGTAAATTCGACGGGCGGAATTGCTGTTCCCTTACTTTTGGAAGCTTTAGGTGTGGAACCAGTGAAATTACATTGTACTCCAAATGGCGAATTTCCACATAACCCAGAACCTTTAAAAGAACATTTGGGCGATTTGATGGAAAGTGTTGTAAAAAACCACGCAGACTTTGGAATAGTTGTAGATCCAGACGTAGATCGTCTCGCTTTTGTAGATGAAAAAGGTGAAATGTTCGGCGAAGAATATACACTGGTTGCCGTTGCAGATTATGTTTTACAGAACAATCCAGGAAATACTGTGAGCAATATGTCTTCATCAAGAGCATTGCGCGATGTTACTGAAAAACGTGGTGGAGCGTATACCGCAAGTGCTGTAGGCGAAGTAAACGTAGTTGAAAAAATGAAGGAAACCAACGCCGTGATTGGTGGCGAAGGAAACGGTGGAATAATTTATCCAGAACTTCATTACGGTCGCGATAGTTTGGTGGGCATCGCTTTGTTTTTAAGCTTTCTTGCTGAAGAAAAAATTGCTGTAAGCGAACTTCGGAAGCGATATACTGCTTATTTTATGAGTAAAAAGAAGATTGAATTAACGCCACAATTAGACGTGGATGCAATTTTGAAAGCGATGGAAGCAAAGTATGCTTCTGAGAATATCACCACGATTGACGGAGTAAAAATTGATTTCGCAGAAAACTGGGTACATCTTCGTAAATCGAACACAGAACCTATAATTAGGATTTATACTGAAGCGAAAACCCAGGAAGAAGCGGATGCTTTGGCGGATAGGATTATTGGGGAAATTAAGGGAATTGCTGTCTCATCCTGAAATATAGCTACAAATTAATTTCGAAGCTTTAGAAAATTTAGGCTGTTAATTAATATGTTATATACGCTTGTTGCCTCACGTTTTTTATTCTAACTCTGTTCAGTGTATTTCATAGCGTTATTCATTAGATTCTAATTCTTTTAGACAAATACTCCTACTGAAACAGGAGCATAAACGTTTTTGGGAATTTACCTGTAAAAATTAAATTTTAACAATTTTGTGGATTTCTTTTCCAGTATCTGAGATTATTTCAACATAATATAATCCACTTTCCAGTGTTGATATATCCAAGGAATTAGAAGAAGAAATATTCTTTTTCAAAATTATCTTACCTAAATTGGAATAAACCGTTAAACGTTTTATCGCGATATTTGAGTTGGATGAAAACAAAAGAACGCCTGAAGCGGGGTTTGGATAAACCGAAAATGCTCTCTTTGTTATATCGGAAGAGGATAAGAGCGGCACGTCACCGAATTGAAGCCAAGTCCAACCAGGTTCACTTATCAGCAAATTTCTGATACCGTTTGTCTGGGAAACTTCAATCCACAAAGCCTCCTGATTAGTAGAGTATCTATCTAATAAGAAAATAAAAAGGGGGAAGCTAGGACCTGTTGGACCATAACTACAAGAATTATCACAAGGATTAACAACAATGTTGTTGAAATTTGATAGAACAAAAACGTTCTCAACTGGATCGTAATCCCAATTTCCCGTAAATTCTGAACATACATCTCTACCATAGAATGTATTGTTTTGTTCAAAATAAATAGAAAGGGGAATCTCACAAGGATCAGCTTCTATTGGTGGATCTACTTCAGTCTCTCCTGATGAAGCATAGAGATACCATGTAGTATCGAATATTTCGGGATCTTGTGCTTTGATTTGAGTTGTGAAGATCAAAAAAATAATTAGGATAATATTTTTCATAACTTTTTAGTTAAGTATGAAAGGTAAGAAAAAATAATAAATAACCAATTATAAAATGATGTAGAACAACTACTTAGGGATTTAAATAGAATATGGATTGGGGCTTGTCAAATGATTGTAATAATACAATTCAAGTTTTATGCTTTCATCAGTGTGTTATTTTCACATCAATTTTTCGCTATCGCGTGACGCTGATAGAAGTATAAATTTTGCACATTATGAAATGCTTGTTCTCAATTTTTTTGAATGTGAGGCAACTCGTTATATAAAGTGTTTTATTTCCAATCTCGTTAAACATCCCGAAGCTTCCACCGTTTATGCGACCATAAATAATACTCCGGTTTTTCACGAATTTGGCTTTCCAAAGCATCAAAAAACATGCGGGTAATTTGAAAATCTGGATATTCTTTTGGGTTTTCCACCAAAGAAACAAAAGTGGCGGTGTAGTAACCGCGTTTTACTTTTTCAACTTTTAGATAAAGTACGGAAAAGTCAAGTTTTTTGGCCAGTTCTTCAGTTCCGGTGAACATTGGCACGTCTATTCCCATAAACGTATCTCGATGTTTGAAAGCGCCAAGTTTCGGGGTTTGGTCTGAAAGAATATAGGTTAGTGTTTTAATACCTTTTTTCCATTTTCTGAAAAGTACACCAACTATTTTTTTGTTGCTTACAATGATGCCGCCAAAGTGTTCCCGCGTTTTTTTTACCAAAGCATCAAATTGTTTACTGTCTAAGGGTTTGTAAACGGCGTGGGCTTGATGTTGCATCAATTTGTTTAGAATTCCGCTCCATTCCCAATTTCCGTAATGGCCTGCCATTAGTAGGATGCTTCGGTCATTTTGGTAATAGGAGTCTAGTATTTCAACATTTGTGACCTTGAATCTTTTGCGGATTTCTTTTTCAGAAATTGTGAATGATTTTATGGTTTCAAAAATAACATCGCAGAGGTGTTTGAAGAATTGTTTTGCTATTCTGTCGCGCTCAGACTGAGTTTTTTCGGGAAAAACTAGGGCTAAATTGTCTTTCACCACCTTTTTTCGGTAACCAACAACATAATAGACCAAAATGTACAAAGCACTAGATTTAAAGTACAAAATACCCATTGGCAATTTGGAAAGTAACCAAAGTATTGGATAAACCAGTATATATAGCAATCTTTGCATAGTAATTAGTATCGCAAAACTAATTAAATAAATGTTCAATATTTAACGTTCAATATTTATAATTCAAGGTTTATAGTTCAAGGTCGAGGACACAATTAACCATTAACGTTTAACAATTAACTCTTTAGTACAAAATGCAAAACATTCACATCGCAACAATTATAATCATCGCTGCAAACGTAATCATTTCAATGAAAGGGTTTAATGACTTCGCTTTCTTTGAAAAGTATAAATTCAACATTGCGGGAATACGCCGTGGGGAAAAGATACGAATGTTTAGTTCGGCTTTTTTGCACGCAGATTTTTCACATTTGTTGTTCAATATGCTTACGCTTTACTTTTTTGCAAATGTAGTAATTGGGAGCGTAGGGGTTATTTACTTTGTTGTTATTTACGTTGTTAGTCTTTTGGCTGGAAACCTGCTTTCATTTTATTTTCACAAAGATGAATATCATTATAGCGCGATAGGGGCGAGTGGGGCAGTTATGGGAATCTTGTATTCCGCCATACTATTTTTTCCTAATATGGGGCTTTATCTTTTCTTTATTCCAATAGCAATTCCTGCTTGGCTTTTCGGGATGGCATATTTGTTGTATTCAATCTACGTAATGAAAAAAAGAATGGGAAATATAGGTCACGACGCTCACATTGGTGGTGCAATTGGCGGTTATGTACTCACACTTTTATTTGCACCAGTTTTGTTTCAAACTAGTTTATGGATTGTGGTTTTATTAGCTCTTCCTTTGATTATTTTATTTATAATGCATAAGCTGGGGAAAATTTAGAGAGAAAAGAATAAAGAGAAAAGAATAAATAAAAAAGACAATACTATGAAAATGATGAAAACCCTTTTAATTTTAGCAATTACAACTTCGACCATGATGGCTCAAAGCACTTTACCACCCCCAACAATAGATGTTACGGGCGAAGGAATTGTCAATGTGATTCCTGACGAAGTTACAATCAACATTCGCGTTGAAAATACTGGCGAGAACACAAAAACACTGAAGCAACAGAATGATGCAACCGTCAATGAAGTGTTGAAATTTCTGAAGAAAACGGGTATTGATGATAAAGATGTTCGTACTGAATATATGAATCTCAGTAAAAATTATGACTATAACAGCAAGACCTACACTTTTGCAGCCAATCAATCACTTTCAGTGAAATTGCGCGATATGAACAAATATGAACCTGTTATGAAAGGCCTTTTAGATACGGGCATAAACCGAATTGATGGCGTTACCTTTTCATCTTCAAACATAGAAGCATTAGAAAGTCAAGCCCGTAAAAAAGCTGTTGAAAACGCTAAAATGAAAGCTGAAGAATACGCTTCTGTTTTAAACCAAACCGTTGGCAAAGCAGTTTTAATAAGCGAATTTAGAAACAACTCTGGTCCACAACCAATGATGTACAAAAGCGCAATGATGGCTGATTCTAGTAGTGGAGGAGAACAAACTATATCGCCTGGCGAAATGGAAATAAAAACTACTGTGAATGTTAGTTTTCTATTGAATTAAGCTTAAAAGTTTAAGTGTTTAAAAGTTTAGAAGAATGAAATAACACAGAATTCTTTCATAAAAAAACCTCAGTTCTTGTTTTGAACCGAGGTTTTTTTATTTTTTCTACCGTCTACCGTCTACCGTCTACCGTCTACCGTCTAATTCTCTCCCAACAGCGTAGCAATCTTTGCTTCCAAAGCAGCACCACGAAGATCTTTATCTATAATTATTCCGTTTTCATCAAGAAGGAAAGTTGCAGGAATTGAGCGTATATTATATTGTTGTGCAATAGGATCTTGCCAAAACTGAAGATTAGAAACGTGGTACCAATCCATTTTATCGTCTTTTATAGCTTGAATCCATTTGTCTTTTTGCTCGGCTTTGTCTAAAGAAACACTAATAATGTTCAAGCCTTTGTCGTGATATTTGTTATAAACATTAACCACATTTGGGTTTTCCATTCGGCAAGGTTTGCACCAAGACGCCCAAAAGTCAATGATTGTGTATTTTCCCATTGCTTCATCAAGAGACAATATTTCCCCGGTTGGGGTTGGACCATTAAAAGCTGGCGCTGGATTGCCAACTTCGGCTTTTTTCAACGTATCAAGATTGGTTTTTAAATCCTGGGCCAATTGTGATGAAGCTATTTTAGCATCAAGTTTTTCAATATAAGCAGAAGCTTCTGCTGGTGTAAGTTCTTTTCTGCTAGTCATATCAGAGATAAGCATAACGGCGAAAAGGGTGCTGTTGTTTTCGTTTAAAAACTGTTTTTTATATTCAGTTTCCGCATTAACCAAGTTTAAGTTCTCACTTTGAATTCTAGCGATTGTAGCAGTATCGCCAGCTTCTCGAGCCGCGCTAAATTCCGCCATACTTGCTTTTTTCTTTGCGTTGAATGTAATCATTTTATCAGCAAAGCTGTTATAGGATTCGTTCTGCTTTCCGCCTTTAATGCGAGATGCCTGTATACTGTCCTTATAAATAGTAGCTTGCATATCTTCATTTTCTGGGAAGAAAAGCACTGAGCCATTTACATCAGTAATCCTTAAAAAATTCAATTTTAGTGTGTCGCTCTTTGGATAAGTCGCGGAGAATTTTCCTTGGCTAACTTTTATCGTATCAATAGCTTTTGGCTGATTGTTTACAAAAGTATATACAAAAATCTCGGTGCCATCTGCAAAGCCAACGGCATCTCCTTCTAATTTGTAACTATTGGTATCTTTATTGCAAGAGATCAGTGAAAATGTAAGAATAAAAGCAAAAATGAGTCTCATAAATAAGTTGTTTAAATTTTGCGCAAAAATAGCAGTTTATTCTTTGTACAAGTAGATTGCACAGTATTTTTGTTATTTATTAACATAGCGCGGAGTTAATTAGCCTTATTTTTACCTGATATAGCTATGAATAATATGAAAATGAAGGAAAAAGATTTTCCATTAAAGATAAAAATAGGTTTCAAAAAGGTTTTTGATGCTTATAGAGAAAGTTCTGCCAATAGTGAAACGGAGCGAAATGTTGCTTTAGAAATTCTTGCAGTGGAAGAGCAATATCAAATATTGTCAAGTGGTATTGAAGATTTTGAAGACTTAAAAAAATATGAGAAGCAGATAGACACTGTGCTTTCTCCACTTTTCCCTACTTTATTAAGTGATAACGAAATAAAATTTGCCACACTTCCTTTTCAAGAATTTGCTTTTAAAAGTACTTCGCGCTACAAAAAAGTGATGCAAACTGCTGGTTCAGATTTTTCTATGAAAATAATGAATTTTGATGAAGACCAATTCTACATAATGGGCTGTAGTATAATTCTGAGTCATTACTACGGAAAAAAAGCAGATTTTAGACGCTCATTCTATTACAGTATTCCCAACGAAGAGGGAATGATAAAAAATTACAGATTGCTATATAATGCTGATTTTGTTGGCATTCAGAAAACTGACAAAGCAAAAGATTTAACCGAAGAAGATATAAATGATTTGCTAGAAAGCTTTGATATCATTTCGGTTTGGAAAGAAAAGTTTCCGCCGGAGAGTTATATTTTCAACGGGTTTGTGATTGCTTCGTTAACAGACGTTACGATGGATGTTTCCATTTCGGAATTTAAGACCAATTTGCTCCAACTCGAAAAAAATGGCGGTTTTCAGAATACCGAATTCAGTAGTATTTTTCGTTCCATTTTTGGGTTGAAGAATTTAATGATCGGCTTTACGGATTATAATGAAGAAACGGAACACTTTGAACGCACGCTTTTTAAGGAAGTTTCCAGTTTTATTCTGAATAATAAAAAATCACAACATAGTAAGGAGGCGCTTTGCAGTGCTTCATACTACACACTTTTCAAACAAAAGGAATTTTATTGCGTGACGGATGCTGAGCGTTATCACAAACTTTATCCAGAAAATCTGTTGTACAAAAAAATGTTAGACCAAGGAATGAAAAGCGCTATTTTCGCCTCTATTGTTTCTGAAGATAAAATGTTAGGAGTTTTGGAACTCGTTTCACCAAACGCAAATGACCTTAATACCATAAACGCTAATAAGTTACGAGACATCATGCCTTTTATGATTGACTCCGTAATTCGTTCTAAAGAAAATCTAGAAAACGAATTGGAACTTGTAATACAAGAGGAATGTACCGCAATTCATACAAGTGTTCACTGGAAATTCAGAAAAGAAGCCAAGCGTTATTTAAGTTCTATTTCTCAAGGAAATCCAACTATTTTCCGTGAAGTGGTTTTTAAAGATGTTTATCCGCTTTATGGGCAAACAGATATTAAAGGTTCATCAGCCGCTAGAAACGAAGCCACTAAAAAGGATTTGTTATTGCAACTTAATTACATCGAAAACTTATTGAAAAAGCTGAACAAGCACAATTCATTGCCTATTTATGAGCAAATGAACTTCGTGATTGAAGGATTTTTAGAAGAAATCGGGGAAAACCTTCATGTAGATACGGAGCAAAAAACTATGAATTATTTAACTTCAGAAATAATTCCTTTTTTCAAATACATTCGCGAAATCAACGAAACTTATAAGGGTTGGGTGGATGAATATTACGAAATGATTGATGCAAATTCTGGCTTGGTTTATAAACACAGAAAGGATTATGATGAATCCGTAATGCTTGTAAACAAAAAGCTAGCGTCTATTTTAGATAAAAAGCAACGAGAAGCACAACTTATGTACCCACACTATTTTGAACGGTTTAAGACCGATGGTGTGGAGCACAATCTCTATATGGGAGCTTCCATTAGCGAGGATCATTCGTTTAACAAAATATACCTCAATAACATAAAATTATGGCAATTGCAGGTGGTTTGTGAAATGGAGAATAATTATTACAACTTCAAGGACAAATTGCCAGTAGATTTGGATGTTGCTTCTATGATATTAGCCTTTAACGGCTCGCTATCACTGCGTTTCCGGATGGATGAAAAGCGTTTCGACGTAGATGGAACTTACAATGCAAGATATGAAGTGGTGAAAAAACGCGTGGATAAAGCCAATATAAAAGGTACAGAAGAGCGCATAACCCAACCTGGGAAAATTTCAATTATATATTCCCACGAAGATGACGAACAGGAATATTTAAAATATGTACATTTTCTTCAGCATAAAAAATTGCTAGATAAAAAAATCGAAATATTAGATCTTGAAGATTTGCAAGGTGTAACTGGCCTTAAGGCAATTCGAGTGACTGTCTTATATTCGAAAAACAACGAAAAGTCAAAAGAATATTACACTTACGAAGACCTTATTTCACAAATTCAGGAATAATTTTTAGGAATCTCGGCAAAATATATTCTGCGTAAATATGCGTAATCTCCGGAAAAATTATTCATCAGATTTGCTTCGCCAGTTCGCTATCGCTCGGGTCGCAGATTTTTTACTAATATAATTTTAAAACGGATATGAAATAATATTTCAAACTACATTTCCAAATAAAAGAATACTGCAAAAGATATAAGAGAAATTATGGTTCCTGCTACGAATATAGTATAAGTCAATCTTAAGATTCTATATTTTCTGTCCAGAACTTTTCCTAAGAAATATAAATCCTTCGTTAGGGATTTGTAAACATAATTTCTATCCTTCAAAAGTTCGTCAATAGCCCATTCAAATTGTTCCAATTCCATTTTGTGGAAATTTCCAAAGAAGGTTAGGTTTACGTTTCGTTTCTCAACATCTTCCTTGGTAAACTCGCCGCGGGTTACGTTGGGACGTGTTGCTATTACTGCCAGAATCATCGTTATGGCACTAAAAAGAATGAATATAGCCGTTGGGATTATCAAGTAATTATTGTTGTCCAACTTAGAGATAAGATTGGAAAGTACCAACGAAATTATAATAGCGTTTACCGAGAGCATTATGTTTGCTTTGGTGTCTGCAATGTCGCTCAATTTCATGTGGTTACGCAGGGCAGTTCTATAAAAAGTCTGTATGCCACGTTCGGGACTGTCATTTTTGTATTTCGCTTTTAACTTCGCTTTTACGCGTTCTTTTTGAATCTTTTCCTTTTTCTTTTTTTTGTCTTTAAACAATTTTGCAAGATTATCTTCTTTTACTGGTAACCAGTTTTTCAACGCATAATCCGTGTAAAATTGGTGTTCTTCCAAAAGCATCTTAATGTTTAGATCAATCCATTCTTCAGCTGTGTATTTTTGAATATTTTGCAATTGTAATTCCTGCCTTAAAAATTCACTGGCTTCTTCAAAATAATCCTTTCCAAGATGAGAGGTATCGGCGTCGCGTATTATTTTTTCGAGTTCGGAATTCGGGACGGTATCTTTAAATTTTGTTGCGAGAATACATTTCTTAACACCTTCTATTATATCGTCTTCTACATTGTGCTCCTTCAGGAATTCGGTGGCGATTTTAACGCCTTCTTCTTCGTGGTTTTCCCTAGAAACTGTGTAGCCTGTATCGTGAAGCAAAGCCGCTAAACGTAGTATTTTAGCATCTTTAACATCAATTTGGGAGTTTTCAATGATTTCATTTATACTTTTATGAACACGACAAGAATGTTTGTAATTATGGTAAATAAAGGTATTTGGAAGCTTGTCTTTAAAGAGTTGAAAAATAAATTTATCAGCAGCTTCAACAATATCACTCATAGTTTAAGATTTAGTTATCCAAAGTACTAAAAAATCAATATCCAAAAATTTATATGAATAAAATTAACATCTTTATAACTTTTACGGCAAGCATTCTCTTCTCAGCTTGCGCTACGTATCAACCACAAAATTCAGCTAATCAGGATTCCTCCCAAACAATAACTTCCAAAGCGGAAGTGGATAATTCATTTTATCTTATTGGAAATGCGGGAACTGGTGATTCTGAAATATCCAATTCTGTCAACTCCCTAAAGAATTATTTGTCTAAAAACAATTCCGAAGATAGTTATGTTCTGTTTTTGGGAAACAGTTTTTTTCCTGAAGGAATGCCGCCAAAAGACGAGGCGAAAAAGAAGAAAGCCGAAACATCTATGCAGTTGCAAATTGACGCTTTAAAAGATTTTAAAGGAAAAGTTGTAGTAATTCCAGGTAATCGCGACTGGAAAAGCGGTGTGGACGGATTGGAGTTTGAAGAAGATTTCCTAAAAGCTCGTTTCAATGATGCCGATGTTCTTCAACCCAACAATGGCTGCCCATTGGAAAGTATCGATGTGGATAAAGACACGCAATTAATCGTTTTAGATACGCAATGGTTTTTGGAAGATTGGGACAAATATCCAAAGATGAATGATAAGTGTGATATAAAAACCCGTGATAAACTCTTCACAGAAATTGAAGGCGAATTGAAGAAAAACGCCACCAAAACAATCGTTTTTGCAATGTATCATCCTTTGATAACCTATGGCGAACACGGCGGAAAATACCCTATGATTCACAAGGATTTTTTCAGCACTTTTATTAAGCAAGTAAAAATTCAAGGAGCAATCTCTAAACAAGATCGTTATAACGAACGTTATAATGAATTGATGGACAGATTGAAAGTGCTAACCAAAGACTTGGATAGATTAGTTTTTGTTTCTGCGCTTGATGAATCCTTACAATACAGTGAAAACGGACCAGTAAAGCAGATCGTTTCTGGTTCAGGTTCTGGCGCCACGGCAGCAGCCCTTGGACAGTACGGGCAGTTTGTGGCTGGGCAAGAAGGTTTTGCGAGAATGGATGTTTATAAAAATGGAGCTTCCACAGTACAATTTTTTAAAGCAAATGAAGACGGTACTTCTGAAATGCTTTTTGAAAAAGAAGTAAACCCAGCCTTAAAAAAGTTCGATTTCTCTACACTTCACGAGAACTTTCCAGAAACGACGAAATCCAGTATTTATACAGATGAAATGGTTGAGAAAACTGGTTTTTATAAAACAGTTTGGGGTAAGCATTACCGTAAAGTTTATGGCACAGATGTAACTGCAAAAACAGTTCTTTTAGACACGCTTTATGGTGGTTTAAATGTAATTCGCGCTGGTGGTGGCCACCAAACCCGCTCACTTCGTTTGGAAGATAAGGACGGACGCACTTATAATATGCGGGCAATGAAGAAAAGTGCCCTACAATTTCTGCAAAACGTAATTGTCAAGAATAAGGAAGTTGAAAACGATTTCAAGAACACCATTCCAGAAGATTTGATTCTCGATTTTTATACGGCTGCCCATCCTTATGGGGCTTTTACGATTCCAAAATTATCGGATGCAGCGAATATTCTCCATACAAATCCCAAACTTTATTACGTACCAAAACAAAAGGCTCTGGGAGAATTCAATGAAAATTATGGTGATGAGCTTTATATGATTGTGGAACGTCCCGATAAAGCTTTTGACGGAGATCTTTTTGATAATCCAGATGATGTTGAGAGTACGGACGATCTTTTGGCCAAATTAAGAAAGGACGAAAAATACAAATTGAACGAGAAAGCCTATATCCGCGCCAGAATTTTTGATATGTTGGTGGGAGATTGGGACCGTCATAACGATCAGTGGCGTTTTACGCAGCACGACAACGATGATGGTTCAAGAACTTTTGATCCAATTCCACGCGATAGAGATCAAGTGTATTCAAATTTTGATGGTGGTTTGTTGGATTTGGCAAGAACACTATTCAACACTTCTCGCCAATTTCAGGTGTATGGTGCGGAGCTTAAACATACCAAATGGTTTAATTCTGCTGGGATAAAACTGGATCACGCATTAATCCAAAACGAAGGAAAAGACACTTGGTTAGCCGAAGCTAAATACATTCAAGAGAATGTTACAGATGAAGTAATCGAAAACGCCTTTAGAGACCTTCCGAAAGAGGCACAAGACGAAACAGCAGCCGATATTGAAAATAAATTAAAGGGAAGACGAGATAATATCGTAAAAATAGCACAAGAATATTATGATTATTTGGCCAAACTGCAAGTAATTACAGGAACAGATAAAGATGATTTATTTGAAATCACTCGTTTGCCTGAAGGAAAAACGAATATCAAAACCTACCGTCTTAAAGATGGTGAAAAAGCAGATGTAATGGTAGATCGCACTTTTGACGCAAATGAAACTTGCGAAATTTGGGTTTATGGATTAGATGATGATGACGTTTTTGAGGTGAAAGGAAAAGGCAATAGACCAATTTTTATTAGAATTATTGGTGGTCAGAACAACGATACTTATAAAATTGCGAACGGTCGGAAAGTGAAAGTTTACGATCAAAAAAGCAAGAAAAATACGGTGGAAGAAAAAGGCGGTGCAGCCTTTAGATTCACTGACAATTATGATTTTAACACGTATGACGTTAAAAAACAGATTCAAAGCGTAAACCTTTTTCTTCCTGCATTGGGCTACAATCCTGATGATGGTTTTAAGATTGGTATTTCAGATGTTTATACCGTTAACGGTTTTCAGCGGAATCCTTTTTCGCAGCAGCATAGAGTAGCTTTGGGTTATTATTTTGGAACAAATAGTTTTGATGCAAGCTATGAAGGCGAGTTCGCCAATATCTTTGGAAACTGGAATTTCCTTTTGGGAGGTTATTTCAAAAACCCTAACTTTTCAGAAAACTTTTTCGGTTTCGGAAATGAAACAATCAACCCTGATTATGAATTCGATTTAGAAAAAGATTATAACCGAGTTCGCATAGGCGGCTACGGCGGTTCCATTGGTATTAAAAAAGATTCTCCTTTCGGAAGCATGTTTCAATTTAAAGCCACTTTTGAAGGAATTGAAGTTGAAAACACTCCAGGAAGATTTATCTCGCTAAATCCAAACAGCGCAGATCTTGATGAAACAAAGTATTTCGTTACTGCCGAAGGAACTTATGAATATGAAAGCTATGACAATAAGGTGAACCCGACCCGCGGGATGGATTTTACACTAGTTTTAGGTGGAACACAAAATGTGGAAAATAGCGACCGTGTTTTTGGATACGTAAAACCACAAATTGTTTTTTATAACGCCTTAACTCGAAACAGAAAACTTGTTCTAAAAACAGATGTTCGTGGTCAATTTAACATAGGAAACAATTTTGAGTTTTACCAAGGCGCACAATTAGGAAGCGATACCGGACTGAGAGCATATAGAAACGAACGTTTTACGGGTAGGAGTGCAGCAGTAGCAGGAGCAGATCTTCGCTATAGTTTCAATAAATTTAGAACTGCTCTTGTTCCAGTGCAGATTGGGGTTTTTGGAGGTTATGACGTGGGTCGTGTTTGGGTGCCGAATGATACTTCAGACGTTTTGCACAGTAGTTATGGTGGCGGTGTTTGGGTAAATACTGCAGATATTTTGAGCGGAACTTTTAATCTTTTTACTGGAGATGAAGGATTACGCTTTACCTTTGGAGTCGCTTTTTCAATGTAATGGATTTATGATTTTTAAAAAGTTTTCTTTTCTATTTTTTACGGTTTGTCTTATTTCCTCCTGTGCGACTTATGCACCTCAGTTTAAGGATAAAGATGCAAAACCTATATATCCTTCAGATAAAAAAGTAGAAAAGACCTTTTATTTAGTGGGTGATGCTGGCCTTTCGCCAATGGGTGGAATGAGCGATGCGCTTATCACTTTTAAAAAATATTTGAAGAAAGAAAAAATACCAGGGAACTATACCATCTTTTTGGGCGACAATATTTATCCAGCTGGAATGGATCCAGAAGGACACCCACGCCGAAAGCTATCTGAAAATATGATAGATGCGCAGCATAATTCATTAAAAGATTATGACGGACATACTATTTTTATTCCCGGCAACCATGAATGGTATAACGATGGCGTTGTTGGTGTAGCTCGCGAAGAAAATTACGTGGAATCTAAGTTCCCAGATCAAGATGCTTTTAGGCCCAGCAACGGTTGCCCCTTGGAAAGCATCACGGTTTCTGATGATATTCAGTTGATAGTGATCGATACGCAATGGTTTTTAGAAGATTGGAACAAAAATCCCACAATAAACCAGAATTGCGATATCAAAACCCGTGAAAAATTTTTTATTGAACTGGAATTAGCACTAGAAAAGAACCAAAACAAAACCATTGTTTTTGCAATGCACCATCCAATGTTTACTAACGGAAACCACGGTGGATACTTTGCTTTGGAAAAACATTTATACCCTTTTCAGAAAAAAATTCCATTACCAGTTTTGTCTTCTTTGGTTGTGCAAATACGTTCGCGAGGCGGTGTTTCGGTGCAAGATAGATATAATGAGCTTTACAATAATTTGATGATTCGCCTACAGCAGCTCGCCAAGAACAATAAAAGATTGGTTTTTGTTTCCGGTCACGATCATAACTTACAATACATTGAAAAGGATGGATTTCAGCAAATTGTTTCTGGAGCTGGCTCTAAGGAATCTTACGCTGCCACTGGCAAAGACGGTTTTTTTAGCACTGGAGCGCAGGGATTTGCAGTTTTAGATGTTTTTGATGATGGTTCTTCATGGGTTCGTTATTTTGTGAAAGGCGAAAATCACGAGCCAAAACTTCTCTTTCAAAAGGAAGTGATTCCTGCTCCAAAAAAATTAGATATTTCTATTTATCCTAAAATGTTTCCGCAGCAATACACTGTTCCAATTTACAAACAAGATAGTATTAGCGAAGCGTTGTTCTTTAAAACCATTTGGGGATCTAAATATAAGGACGCCTATTCCAAGCCAGTCACAGCTCAAGTGGCGTCCTTGGATACACTTTATGGAGGTTTAAAAGTTATAAATGAAACTAAGGGGGCAGATTACAATTCACTATTACTGACCGATCAAAAAGGCAATCGCTACCGAATGCGGAAAATGGGTAAGAAAGCCTTGCAGATTTCAAGAAAAATAGTTTTTGACGACAATAAAAACGAACCTTCCGAACCTGAGAAAGTGGACGCACCAAATTTGAAGGGGCAGGGAATAGGCTTTTACACCGCTTCCCACCCATATGCGGTTATGGCTGTTCCTGATCTTGCAAGGGCTATCAATATATTTTACACTACGCCGCAGCTTTATTATGTTCCCAAACAAAAGCGATTGGGAAATTATAATGAAACCTTTGGGGATGAATTGTATTTAATTTCCATTGAACCTTCTGAAAGCAGTGAAGGCGAAGGTCTTTTCAAATATCCAGACGATGTGGAAACTACGGATGATATTCTTATAAAACTTCAAAAAACTGGCGATGTTTCTTTGGATGAAGAAAATTATATAAAATCTCGATTGTTTGATATGCTCATTGGTTATTGGGACCGTGAACCAGATCATTGGCAATGGGCGGAATACTTCAACAGATATAAAAAGAACGTGTTTGTTCCCATTCCCAAGAATCGGGACAACGCTTTTTCAAGTTTTGAAGGTAATATTTCAGATTTAACGCGTTCGCTTTTCAACGGATCTTTTGAGAGTCAGGTTTATGGTGAAAATATAACTGATTTAAAACGATTCAATAAAGAAAGTATTATTCTAGACAGGGCGTTACTGGAAAATTCAGGTAGAAGTCAATGGAAGTATTTAGCAAAATCCATTCAAGACAGTATTACGGATGCGGTTATTGAAAAGGCTTTTAATGAAATTCCGCAAGAAGTTCAAGATGAATCTTTAGCAGACATTAAGCAAAAACTGAAAGATAGAAGGGAGAATTTGGTCGCTATTGCCGATAAGTATTACACCTTTCTTTCAACCTTACAAACCGTTGTGGGAACGGATTATGACGATGTTTTTGAGATTACCCGTTTACCAGATGGAAAGACAAATATCAAAACATTTACAACCATTAATGGTGTAATATCTGTTACCCTTACAGATAGAACCTATAATCATAAAGACACCAAAGAAATCTGGGTTTATGGCCTTAGCGGTAAGGATAAATTTATTGTAAATGGCAAGGAAAACGATCTTATATACATTCGAGCTATTGGCGGTAATGATGAAGACACTTATGCTTTAAATGAAGGAAGACGAGTAAAAGTTTACGATTCTGAAAGCTTTCCGAGTATTGTTGAATCAAAAAACGGTGGAACTATTCGTTTTACGGATGTTTACAACCTAAATACTTATGATTTTAGAAAACAGATAGAACGCAATCAAGGCTTTGTTTCGGCAATAGGTTACAATCCAGACGATGGATTTCGTGCTGCTTTGCAATACGTTTATAGGGTTGATAATTTTCAGCGAAACCCTTTTTCGCAGAAACATGTTTTAGGTGCTGCTTACTTCACGGATCAAAATAGTTTCGAGCTTTCTTATTCGGGAGAGTTTGCCAATATTCAGGATGATTTGAATCTTAGTTTTGGAGCAAGTCTTACTAGTCCCAATTACAATATTAATTTTTTCGGCTTCGGAAATGAAACGGAGAATTTTCAAGATGAAAAGGGGTTTGAATACAATAGGGTAGAAGTGCAACACATTTCTGCCAACGTAGGATTGCTTCGAAATAGTAATTTTGGTAGTTTCTTCAAGCTACAAACTACTTTTGATAGTTATGATGTGAACAATTCCAACGTTTCAATTATTTCTGATGTGAGTATTCCGAATATGAATAAAAACAGTTTTTTCGGAACTTTGGAAGCAATTTATAATTACAGAAGTTACGATGAAATCCGAAACCCAACTATTGGGATGATGTTTGACTTAAATGTGGGTGTGACTGATAATTTGAAGGATACGGACGATATACATGGCTTTATAAAATCACGGATAGGCTTTTACAACCATTTAACCAAAAATAGAAAGTTGGTTTTAAAAACAAATGTGCGCAATCAAGTTAATATTGGCGGGCGTTATCAGTTTTATCAGGCAGCCACTCTCGGGGAAGATAATGGATTGCGGGGGTATCGGGAGCAGCGGTTTAGCGGGAAGTCGTTTTTGGTAGGTAGTGCAGATTTCCGTTACAGTTTACCTTCGTTTAAAATTGGACTAATACCAATAGACACCGGACTTTATGTAGGTGCAGATTTGGGACGAATTTGGATAAAAGATGACCCATCAAAAAAATGGCACAACTCTCGTGGTGGCGGTTTGTGGATTAATGGAGCCGGTGGCCTGAATGCAAACTTTAGTGTATTCAATTCTGAGGAAGGAACACGTATTACTTTTGGATTGGGGTTTGATTTCTAAATACGTTTTGACCCCCTAGCCCCTAAAGGGGAATTTGATTTCGTCTTGAAAGTAAGATTTTTAACAAAAAAAGCTGAAAAAGAATGAACAAATTGTCAAACTTTCTCAGCTTTTTTTTATTTTATCTACCGTCTACCGTCTACCGTCTACCGTCTACCGTCTACCGTCTACCGTCTACCGTCTACCGTCTACCGTCTACCGTCTACCGTCTACCGTCTACCGTCTACCGTCTAATCTACGCTTCCGGATGATTATCCGTGCTCTTCATAGACCAAGCATCCAGCATCCAGCTTACTTTTTCAATATGGCCAATAAAGCCACCAATCATATCTATGGTTCCTTCATCGCCAGCTTTATCTGCAGTTTCAACAACTTTTCGCATTTGTTTTAGAAGTTTTCCGTGGTCGTCCAGCAGTATTTTAACCATTTCAACATCTTTAGTGTCTTCAGAAGATTCTTTGATGTTACTAGTTTTCAAATAATTTGAAAAATTACTTTCTGGCTGAAAACGGAGTGTTAAGATACGTTCAGCAACTTCATCCACTTTTAGTTTAGCATCGTCATACATTTCTTCAAATTTTACGTGAAGTTCGAAGAAATTTTTACCAACCACATTCCAATGGAAATTTCGAAGTTTTTGATAGTATAAATGATAGTCTGCCAACAGTACGTTTAATTCTTTTGCAGTGGCAGTAGTTTTTGTTTTATCTAGGTTTAAATAGCCCATGTTTTGTTTTTTTAAGGTTTTCTCAAAGATAGCCAATAGCTCTTCAGAGAACAATAAAGTAGGAGGGTTTAGCCTTTTTTTAACGTGTTGTTTTTTCTATTTTTTTAAGAGAACGACAGTCAAATATGAAGGTTCTCTTTATTCAAATTATAGTAACTTCGTGCTTCTAACAAAATTTCAGGATGAAAACTAATTTATCAATAGCCATAAAAGCTGCTTTAGATGCAGGAATAGAAATACTTAAAGTGTATGAAACAGACTTTGGTGTGGAAACAAAGGATGACAATTCCCCTTTAACGCAAGCCGATAAAAACGCGAATGAAGTGATTAACGGCTATTTAAAACCTACAGGCATTCAAATTATAAGTGAAGA
Organism: Aequorivita sublithincola DSM 14238; assembly: GCF_000265385.1. NCBI lineage: Bacteria > Pseudomonadati > Bacteroidota > Flavobacteriia > Flavobacteriales > Flavobacteriaceae > Aequorivita > Aequorivita sublithincola. Next base: position 3,178,965 of record NC_018013.1, on the reverse strand, counting down.
AAATCGTCAGCTAGATTATTCTGAAAGAAAAGATTGGACCCGTTGCTGGATTGTGGATCCGGTTGATGGCACTAAAGAATTTATAAAACGCAATGGCGAATTCACTGTAAATATTGCCCTTATAGAAAATGGCAGTCCGATTCTTGGTGTGATATATGTTCCAGTTTCAAAAGAACTATATTTTACTTCTGAAGACGAAAAATCTTCAAAAAAGATTATTGTTTCTTCGGAAAAGATTTCCTTGGAAGAAATATTCGAAAAAGCTAAAATTATAAAACCATCGCCAATTACTTCCGAAGTAATAGTTGTTGGTAGTCGTTCGCATCTAAATGAAGACACTAAAAATTTCATTTCAGAAATAGAAAAGGATAATAGAGTAGAAATCGTTTCCAAAGGAAGTTCTTTAAAGTTCTGTTTGGTGGCTGAGGGTTTGGCGCATATTTATCCGCGATTCGCGCCAACAATGGAGTGGGATACTGCGGCTGGCCACGCTATTTGTAATGCCGCGGGTGTTTTAGTGATAGACCAAAGCACAGGAAAACCAATGCAATACAACAAACCCAATTTATTGAACAACTATTTTTTGGTGAAGCGTTAATATGAGAGATCCATCCCGTAAAAGACATATTGCCAAAACTATAACATGGCGGATGGTGGGAACCTTGGACACGATTTTGTTGTCGTGGTTCATCACGGGAAATCCTTGGACGGGACTTAAAATTGGTTTGGCAGAAGTATTTACGAAGATGATTCTGTATTATTTCCACGAAAGGGTTTGGTTTAAAATTAATCTTTCTAAAAAAGGAATTGTTCGTGAAAGTAGAAAACGCCACATTTTTAAAACCCTTACTTGGCGAGGGGTTGGAACCTTAGACACTATGTTGCTGTCTTGGTTAGTAACTGGAAATCCGCTAATCGGACTCAAGATTGGTCTCTCGGAACTTTTGACCAAAATGATTTTATATTATCTTCACGAACGCGTTTGGTACCGTATGGATTACGGGTTAGAGAGTAGAGGGTAGTGGGTAGAGGGTTGTTTTGTAGAGATGAGTTTGGGAATTTGTTAATATGGCACTTCGTCCAGCTAGTTATTGGTGGAGCTCAATGTGACAGATTTAGATATTTTTATAAAAGTTTTAAATTAGTTGAATATGGAGGAAAATGTGATTCGGCATGATTTCAGTATTTCGAAAATACAACGAAGCGAATTAAAGAAACAAAAACCAATGTTGCTATGGTTTACGGGGCTTTCGGGTTCGGGGAAATCTACTATTGCAGATGCGGTGGAAATGGCACTTTTTGAGCGTGGTATTCATACGTATCTTTTGGATGGCGATAATGTGCGCAAGGGTTTAAACAATAATCTATCTTTTTCTCCAGAAGATAGAACCGAAAATATTAGGCGCATTGCCGAAGTTGCCAACTTAATGATTGATGCTGGCTTGGTTGTTTTGGCGTCATTCGTATCTCCGTATCGTGAAGATCGAGAAAATGTGAAGCGTATTGTAGGTTATAATAACTTTGTAGAGGTTTTTGTAAATACGCCTATTGAAGAATGTGAAAAAAGAGACACGAAAGGGCTCTATGCAAAAGCAAGAGCTGGAGAGATAAAGAATTTTACTGGAGTCAATGCTCCTTATGAAGCTCCGATGATTCCTGATATTGAAATTGATACGACGGTGGTTTCGGTAGATGAGGCGGTTTTGGTAATTATGGGAGTGATAGCTAAGAAGATTTGACGGTAATTTGGGATTCGGGATTCGGGATTCGGGGAATCGTTGGATTTGCTTTTAAACTTCGGATTAACGAATTAACGAATCCCGAATTATCCAATTAACCAACTTAATGAAAAAAATTATGGCTGGGAATTTTGAGGAATTGAATTGCTGGAAGGAATGTTATAATTTGAAAGTCTATTTGAAAGAAAATGTTTTAATTAAACTTCCAAAAAATGAGAAATTTGAATTGTACTCACAAATATTGCGGGCCGCTCGTTCTTCAACAGCTAATATAGCTGAAGGTTGGGGAAGTTATCATTACAAAGAAAATATCAATTTTTTAAGATATTCCAGAGGATCCGTTTCAGAAATATTAGACCATTCCGTTGAAGCAAAAGATTGCGATTACATAAATTTGGAAACTTTAAAAGAAATTCGCTTACAAGTCGAAAAGTGCATCCAACTGATTAATGGATATATAAGATATTTAAGTAATAAGAATGATGAGAAGTGAAATTTTAGGTAATAGGCATTAGGTAATAGGTAATAGGTAATAGGTAATAGGGATTTGGGATTCGTTGGATTACTTTCAAACTTCAGATTAATGAATTTTACTGAGGAAGTGGAGATTCTTTGGATTGCGTTTAAACAACGAATTAACGAATTAACGAATCACAAATTAACGAATTAACGAATTAACGAATCACGAAGTAACGAATAAACCAATTAACAAATGAATAAATACTTTTTAGATTATCTAGACGAATTGGAATCTGAAGCCATCTATATACTTCGCGAAGTTTGGGCGCAGTTTGAAAATCCTGTGATTCTTTTTTCAGGTGGAAAAGATTCAATTCTTGTAACACATTTGGCCAGAAAGGCGTTTTATCCTTCTAAAATACCTTTTCCATTAATGCACGTAGATACAGGACATAACTTTCCTGAAACCATTCAATTTCGTGATGATTTAATTGAAGAACTTGGAGTACAATTAATTGTTGGCTCAGTTCAGGAATCTATTGATACGGGAAGAGTTGCTGAAGAAAAAGGTAGAAATGCTACGCGAAATGCACTCCAAATCACCACTTTATTGGATGCCATAGAAAGCAACAAAGTAGATTGCGCCATTGGTGGCGGAAGACGCGATGAGGAAAAAGCACGTGCTAAGGAACGTTTCTTTTCACATCGAGATGATTTTGGTCAGTGGGATCCTAAAAACCAACGCCCAGAATTATGGAACTTGCTTAACGGGAAGTATTTTGAAGGTGAACATTTTAGAGCGTTTCCAATAAGCAATTGGACTGAAATGGACGTTTGGAACTATATTAAACGTGAAAACATCAGCATCCCATCTTTATATTTAGCTCATCAACGGGAAGTTGTTCGGCGAAGTGATTCGTGGATTCCGGTTTCAGAACATTTAAAACTGGAAGAAAACGAAAAGATAGAAACCAAGAAAATCCGTTTTAGAACGTTGGGAGATATTACTATAACAGGTGGAATTGAATCTGACGCAGATACTTTGGAAAAGATTGTTGAAGAAGTTTCAGCAATGCGAATGACGGAAAGAGGAAATCGCTCCGATGATAAACGCTCGGAAACGGCGATGGAGGATAGGAAGAAGCAGGGGTATTTTTAAAAGGTTAGTTTGTGAGTCTGTGAATGGGTGAGTAGGTGAATTGGTAAATAAGTGGAGTTTTATGAAATCACATAACGATTTAAGGGTTTATCAGGAGTCGATGGATTTGGTCATCGAAATATATAAGGTTACTCATAATTTTCCAGATTCAGAAAAATTTGGGCTTACTAGTCAGATTCGTCGGGCATCAGTATCCATTCCATCAAATATTGCTGAAGGTGCAGCGCGGGAATCAAAGAAAGAATTTAAAAGATTTTTATATATCAGTCTTGGCTCAGCCGCTGAATTGGAAACTCAAATTGAAATATCTAATAGATTAGGTTTTATTGATGATTCAAAAATATTAAAAGAGAAAATATATTATATTAAAAGAATGCTGATAAAGCTAATCCAAACTTTAAAAAATTAAAAAAGCTCACACGCTCACACGCTCACACGCTCACAAACTCACAAACTCACAAACTCACAAATTCACAAACTCACGAATTCACATATTAAAAAACAATGGCAATAGACAACAATCAATTATTAAGATTTACAACCGCAGGAAGTGTTGACGATGGTAAAAGCACCTTGATTGGAAGATTGCTTTACGACTCAAAGTCAATTTTTGAAGACCAATTAGCCGCCGTTGAAAATACGAGCAAGAAAAAAGGGCACGACAATATTGATCTTGCCATGTTTACTGACGGGCTTAAAGAAGAGCGGGAGCAAGGGATTACCATAGATGTGGCTTATCGTTATTTCACCACACCCAAAAGAAAATTTATAATTGCAGATACTCCTGGTCATATTCAATATACTCGGAATATGATTACGGGGGCTTCCACGGCCAATGCAGCCATTATTTTGGTGGATGCAAGACACGGCGTTATAGAGCAAACTAAGAGACACTCGTTTATTGCTTCGCTTTTGCAAATACCACACTTAATTGTATGTATCAACAAAATGGATTTGGTGAATTATGATGAGGCTGTTTATGACGATATCGTTAGTCAATATGAAAAACTGTCTTCCAAACTTGTAATCCAGGACATAACTTATATTCCGATAAGTGCTTTACACGGTGACAATGTGGTGAATCGTTCTGACAATATGAACTGGTATAAGGGTGCAGCATTATTATATACTTTGGAAACTTTACACATTAGCAACGACCTTAATAAAATTGACGCACGTTTTCCTGTACAAACGGTACTTCGTCCGCAAAGAGAAGGGTTTATAGACTATCGCGGGTATGCAGGTAGAATTGCCAGTGGGGTTTTTAGAAAAGGAGATATTGTGGTTGCGCTTCCATCTGGGTTTACTTCGAAAATAAAAAGTATAGATGGTTTTGAGGAAGAGTTTGAAGAAGCATTCGTGCCAATGTCTGTTTCCATAACCTTGGAAGACGATATAGACGTTAGCAGAGGCGATATGATTGTTAGAACCAACAACAGGCCAGAAACCTCGCAAGAGTTTGACGTAATGCTTTGTTGGATGAGCAGTAAACCGTCTCAGCCAAGAACAAAATACACCGTTTATCATACAGAGAATTCGCAAAAAGCGATGATAAAGAATGTTTTGTATAAAGTTGATATAAATACGTACGACCGTATAAAAGACCAAGAAACCTTTGAGATGAATGACATTGGGCGGGTAACCATCAGAACGACCAAGCCTTTAATGATAGATTCATACGGAACAAATCGTACCACAGGAAGTATTATTTTAATTGATGATAATACCAATGAAACCGTTGCGGCGGGGATGATAGTTTAGGGAGCCCACGTTTTTCTATGGGTGATTAAAATTTTTCATTAGGGTTTCTTGTAAGGAATAATAGAAATTCATCTGTATTATTCTGTGTATATTTATGCCCTTTATTATTTCAGAAAAAAGTAGCAGCGTATTTATGCAGAACAAGAAAATACTTATAACTGGCGGAGCAGGATTTATTGGATCCCATGTGGTGCGTTTACTGGTTAAAAAATATCCCCAAGCAAAAATTTATAATTTGGATAGTCTAACCTATGCCGGAAATTTGGAAAATCTAGGGGATGTGGAGGATGAACAAAACTACAAGTTTTTAAAAGCCGATATAACCGACGCCAAAACTATAGACCTAATTTTTGAAGAATACAAGTTTGATGTTGTGGTGCATTTGGCAGCAGAGAGCCATGTGGATCGATCTATTACAGATCCTATAGGCTTTGCCAAGACCAACATTTTAGGCACTTTAAACCTACTGGAATCTTCCAAGAGACTTTGGTTAAGGGATTATTCCGGAAAGCTTTTTTATCATATCAGTACAGACGAAGTTTACGGCAGCTTGGGTCAAGAAGGGTTATTTACAGAAACTACGCCTTACGATCCTAATTCTCCTTATTCCGCTTCAAAGGCGAGCTCGGACCATTTTGTTAGAGCTTATGGCGAAACATTTAAGCTTCCTTATATTATTTCCAACTGTTCCAATAATTACGGTCCAAATCAATTCCCTGAGAAATTGATTCCACTTTTTATACATAATATCATTAATAATAAATCCCTGCCTGTTTATGGCGATGGCAATTATACCAGAGATTGGTTATATGTTCTAGACCATGCAGAGGCAATAGATCTTATTCTAAACGATGGAAAGTGTGGTGAGACCTATAATATTGGTGGGTTTAACGAGTGGAAAAATATAGATTTGGTGAAATTACTCTGTACGTTAATGGATCAAAAATTGGGGCGATCAGAGGGAAGTTCCGCAAAACTTATAACATTTGTAAAAGATAGACCGGGGCATGATCTTCGTTATGCCATTGATGCCAGCAAAATAAATAACGACTTAGGGTGGAAACCCAGTGTAACTTTTGAGGAGGGTCTTTCAAAAACAATAGATTGGTATCTTGCCAATGAAGAATGGCTATTACACGTAACCTCTGGAAAATATCAAGAATACTACAAAAAACAATACCACTAAGATGACCGTTGAAGAAACCTTTTTAAAAGACTGTTTTATAATAAAACCTAGTGTTTTTGAAGACGATAGGGGTTATTTTATGGAAAGCTTCAACTCGATTCAATTTGAGGAAAAAACAGGAATAAAAACCACTTTCGTGCAGGATAATGAATCCTATTCTTCCTACGGAGTTATACGGGGGCTGCATGCGCAAGGTGGAATTTATGCTCAGGCCAAGTTGGTGAGAGTTTTGAAAGGAGAAGTGCTTGATGTGGTGGTTGATGCCCGAAAAGATTCGGCAACCTACGGTGAAAAGTTTGAAATTATCTTAAGTGCAAAGAATAAATTACAGTTGTTTGTGCCTAAAGGATTTTTACACGGTTTTGCCGTATTGAGTGAAACTGCTACTTTTTTTTATAAATGTGATGAATTTTATAAGAAAGATTCAGAATTTGGTGTGATTTACAACGATGCTGACTTGAATATTGATTGGCAAATTCCATTGGAAAAGCGTATTGTTTCTGAGAAGGATAAGGGGTTGCCATTGTTTAGTTCGCTTTCATAATAGTCTGAGAAAAGAGGCAAGAGGCAAGATCGCTTTGCTGCAAGAGGCAAGACCGCTAAGCTGTAAGAGGCGAGAGGCAAGATTGCTTCGCTGGGAGAGGCGAGACTTTATCGAAAAGTATTTTATAGGTAGTCTTTAAAATTTGAAAGAGTAATGGTTATGTATTATCTAATAAAATGAAAAACGTATTGATTTTTGGGGGAGATGGGCAATTGGGGTGGTCACTTAAAAAAGTGGTTGGCAATACTGAAAGCCTTTTTCAATATCATTTTTTAGGAAGTAAAGAAGGAGATGTACTTGATGTTGCTAGTTTAGATTTATTGTTTCAAAAATACAAACCAGCATATATTGTTAATTGCGCAGCATATACTGCGGTGGATAAGGCGGAAGAGGATATAGATGCGGCTTTTGATATAAATGCACAAGGTGCGGAAAATCTTGGAATACTTTGCAAAGATAACAACAGCTGCTTAATACATATTTCTACCGATTTTGTTTTTGACGGAATAAAAACTTCTCCTTTAAAAGAAGAAGATAATACGAATCCTATTGGGGTTTATGGGCTTTCAAAATTAAAGGGGGAAGAAGCGATAAGAAGAAGTGATTGTGAGTATTTCATTCTTAGGACAAGCTGGCTTTATAGCGAATTTGGAAACAATTTTTTAAAAACTATGCTGCGTTTGGCAGAAACTAAAAAGAGTTTGAGTGTAGTGGCAGACCAAGTAGGAACCCCTACTTATGCCGGAGATTTGGCTCAATTTATAGTCTATCTTATTTCGAATAACAAAAGCGGAAGGGACACATACCATTATAGCAATGAAGGAGTGGCTTCTTGGTACGATTTTGCAAGGGAGATTTTTGCGGTTGCAAAGCTGGACGTAAAATTGGAACCCATACCAACTGAAAATTTTCCAACTTTGGCAAAAAGACCAGCCTATTCCGTGTTGAGCAAAGAAAAGTTAAGAACAGATTTCAATTATAATATTCCAAATTGGAAGGATAGTTTGAAGGAATGTTTAGAAAATATAAAGTCGTGTCCGATTAAGACTTAAGACCGCTGTGCTGTAAGACGTAAGACCGCTTCGCTGAAAGATGTAAGACCGCTGCGCTGAAAGACGTAAGACTTGCTTTTTTATAGACTGGTGCTTTGGTTAAGTTTATTAAGCATACTTAATTTATTATTAAATTTCAAGGGGGAATTTAATTGCGAGCTGTTACTTTATAAAAATGTATTTAATGCTTGTTAGATTTGACTCTGTAGATTTTTGTAATATTTTAATGGGACACTAATAAAAATATAAATTAATAAAATGAAAGGAATTATTTTAGCGGGAGGTTCAGGAACCCGACTACATCCATTAACCATAGCCGTGAGCAAGCAATTGTTGCCCATCTATGACAAACCGATGATCTACTATCCTCTTTCGGTATTGATGTTGGCTGGAATTCGAGATATACTAATTATTTCTACGCCGCATGATTTACCGAATTTTGAAAGACTGCTTGGCGATGGGAGCCATTTTGGAATTAAACTTAGCTATAAAGAGCAGCCCAGTCCCGACGGTTTGGCGCAGGCCTTTATTCTTGGCGAAGAATTCATCGGGAATGACGATGTATGTTTGGTGCTAGGGGACAATATTTTTTATGGTGCTGGACTTCAAAATATCTTAAAGGAAGCCGTTGAAACCGTTACAAGGGAAAGAAAGTCTGTAATATTTGGCAATTATGTAAATGATCCCGAGCGTTACGGAGTGGCGGAGTTTGATGCTAGTATGAATGTGATTAGTATAGCCGAGAAACCCGAAAACCCAAAATCAAATTTTGCGGTGGTAGGATTGTATTTTTATCCCAATTCAGTAATTGAGGTAGCAAGGAATGTAAAACCATCGGCCCGTGGCGAGCTGGAAATTACTACGGTAAACCAGAGTTATTTAAGTAATGGAACTTTAAAAATGCAAATTTTGAGCCGTGGATTTGCGTGGTTGGATACGGGAACCCACGAAGCCCTAACTGAGGCTACAGAATTTGTTAAAGCCGTAGAGAAACGAACAGGTTTAAAGATTGCCTGTTTGGAAGAAGTTGCACTGCGGGCCCAATGGATTGGGAAGGAGGAGATTGCTTCCAGAACGAGTGCTATGAAAGGGGAGTATTATGATTATCTTAAAAAGATTATTGGAGGCTAATTGGTTTATGGGAGTGTTTTGATTAGAGGGGTGATGAGTGACGGGAGATGGGTGATGGGATTCGGGTTCCGATAGCTATCGGGACGGGATTTGTTTTTGGACTTAGGTTTGTGTCTTAATAATTTGATAATTAAGTTAGATTGAGTATGCAGGTGTTTTAGTGGTTGATTACAGGGTGAAGATAATAGCGTGGTGTTACTAATATTGATGTTTTAATTGCCTGACTTCTTTGGTTGAGGTGGATTTCATTTTAGTAAGATACTAATGTTTTCTGTATTTTAGAACACTGTTAAGAAGTACGGAAAAGAGGGAAGGGAGTGTTAGATGGCCCTATTTATTTGTTAGGTAGTTTGTAAGTTACAAAAAGTGTATTAGTTACGGTTATTTGGAGAACGAGTTTTCAGATATTTGATTTTCTCAATCTTTAGCATGGGGATTGGAGGGTTTAAAGAACAAGTCCGAAAAAAAACCATTTATTTATCCCGCGGTTATTGTTTTTAGGGGAAAGTGTTGTAGTGTTCTGCTGGATCTGTAAGAAACCCCTCTAAATAGCCGCCTCAACTATGCTAAGCGAATTATAAGCTTCCTCAGTCAATGAATACTGGGTACCATTTATTTCCTGGAAGAATTGGATTCCCAGAAGAAAGAGTGACATCCCATTACCCGAAGGTAATGCTGCCGAGGTTAAAATAAATGCCGCAGGGGTTAAATAGATGGGCAGATTTGTTATGGGGCTTTCGCTGACATTGCTTATTGCTTTGGGGATGCGTTATGTTTATTTAGTATATTTTATTGGAAAGCAGGAATAACATCCCACCCCAACCCTCCCTTCGAAGGGAGGGAGTTTAAATTAGCTTTAAAATAAGGGGTTTACATTGTTTTTATGTAAGAATTAAAGCAAGATATAAATTTGTAGGAAAAAAGAGCTTTTTTCCTACGTTTTAATGACTTTGCTATGGCTTTGCTATGGCTTTGATATGAAGTATCCGTGAGTGGAAATTTTAGGGCAAGACAGGGCATGACAGATTTGGGAATTTGTGTTCCGAAAACTATTGGGATTCGGGGATTTGTTAATTCGGGATTTGGTAATTGGTGCTTCGACTGCGCTCAGCATGACAGATTTGGGATTTGGGGATTTGGGATTTGGTAATTGGTGCTTCGACTGCGCTCAGCATGACAGGTTTGGGATTTGGGGATTTGGGATTCGTTAATTGGTGCTTCGACTGCGTTCAGCATGACAGATTTGGGATTTGGGGATTTGGGGTTTGTTAATTGGTGCTTCGACTGCGTTCAGCATGACAGGTTTGGGATTTGTTAATTGGTGCTTCGACTGCGCTCAGCATGACAGGTTTGGGATTTGGGATTTGTTAATTGGTGCTTCGACTGCGCTCAGCATGACAGATTTGGGATTTGGGGATTTGGGATTCGTTAATTGGTGCTTCGACTGCGCTCAGCATGACAGGTTTGGGATTTGTTAATTGTTGCTTCGACTGCGCTCAGCATGACAGATTTGGGATTTGGGGATTTGGGATTTGGTAATTGGTGCTTCGACTGCGCTCAGCATGACAGGTTTGGGATTCGTTAATTGGTGCTTCGACTGTGCTCAGCATGACAGATTTGGGATTTGTTAATTGGTGCTTCGACTGCGCTCAGCATGACAGATTCGGGGATTTGGTAATTGGTGCTTAGACTGCGCTCAGCATGACAGATTCGGGATTTGGTAATTGATGTTTCGACTGCGCTCAGCATGACAGGTTTGGGATTTTTTAATTGGTGCTTCGAGTGCGCTCAGCATGACAGATTCGGGGATTTGTTAATTCGGGATTTGGTAATTGGTGCTTCGACTGCGCTCAGCATGACAGGTTTGGGATTTGGGGATTTGGGATTCGTTAATTGGTGCTTCGACTGCGCTCAGCATGACAGATTCGGGGATTTGTTAATTCGGGATTTGTTAATTGGTGCTTCGACTGCGCTCAGCATGACAGATTTGGGATTTGGGGATTTGGGATTCGTTAATTGGTGCTTCGACTGCGCTCAGCATGACAGATTTTGGGATTTGGGTTGCGATTATTTTGAGAATTAGAATTCATGAAAGTTATTTTTAATTTAACTTCTTTGTTTTTTAGAAAGTTCGCTAAAAAGGGATAAAAATCTAATAATTAATAGATATGGAAATTGAATTCTTAAGGTTTTGTAAATTAAATGTTAATTAACCCGCCTTGTTAGCTTAGGGTTTTTAGTTTTGACCTTCCATATTGAATATTTTATAGAAAGCCAATTTTAAGAGGTTTTTTATAATTTAGAATATTGGTATAAAAACAAACCTTAACAAACAAACCTTAAAAAACCAACCCACTATGAATTTATTGCCTTATTGTAAGTACTTGGGAATTATACTATTGATCCTGAGTGGATCCCTTGCCTCTGCCCAAGAGTCTAAATTTAATAAATTTTCCTTAGAAATTACCACTGGAGTGCATGTGCCTCTATCCCCTGGGAAGGAGATATCCCGTACAAAATATATTGCCTTTAAGCAGTTTGAGCTGGCAGGTAGGTATATGTTTACCGAAAAGTTTGGAGCAAAGGGACATTACGCTTTTAATCGGTTTGAAAACCCGAATGACAATACAATGGGAATTAGCATGAATAGAGTGGGACTGGAAGGGGTTGCGAATGTAGGGAGATTATTAAATGTAGATTACCGTCTTCGGGAGCGCATCGGCCTTCTGTTTCACACAGGGGTGGGGGTGAGCTTCGCGAGACCTTCTTCTGTCTCGGGAACGGATCATATTGGGAATTTTCTAATAGGGTTTACGGGAGAGATAAAATTAAATGAAAGGATTAGCTTTTTTGGCGATATGACCTATATTAGAAATTTCAAACAACACTATGGTTATAATGGAGAACTCCTCAATGCCAACTATGACGCTGAGGCAGGGAGTTTTGTGAACGTGAGTATTGGAATTATGTATAGTTTTGGGCAGAAAAAGTATCACGCAGATTGGTATTAAACAAATTGGTCTGCTATGGCTGAGGGTTTAAAAGAGAAATTTTAAAGCCGAAAGTACGCAAGAACCATTCTGATAGTGTTGTCAATTTCTTCGATTGTATTGGCACAAAAAACGAAAATGTTGTAAAAGGCTCGACCACTAATATTTAAGATGCTATGGCCGTGCTGTAGTATTTATTAAACAATTAACATTTAAACGCTAAAAATTGGTAGTTTGTCGATATGTGTTTTCTATCTTTGCCGCTTCAAAAAATAAATTATTCTCATTTCTCCAATATTGTGAATCAATGATTTATGAATTTTTGACTTTAAGTTTTAAAAATTGGGGAGAGGGAATTTGAAGTAAGTGATTTTATGGAGAAAAGAAAAAATATTTTATTGACTGGCGGAGCAGGATTTATTGGTTCGCACGTTGTGCGCTTGTTTATAAACAAATATCCCAACTATCAAATATACAATTTGGATAGTTTGACTTATGCAGGAAATCTGGAAAATCTTCGAGATATTGAGAATGAGGAAAACTATAATTTTTTAAAAATAGATATTACAGATGCAAAGGCGATAGATGAGGTTTTTGATAAATATCAGTTTGAACAAGTAATACATTTGGCTGCCGAGTCGCATGTAGATCGCTCCATTATAGATCCTCTGGGCTTCGCCAGAACTAATATTATGGGAACGCTAAATCTTTTGCAGGCTGCTAAAAGAATTTGGAAGGAAGACTATACTGGAAAACTATTCTACCACATTAGCACAGATGAGGTATATGGTAGTTTAGGACAGGAGGGGCTTTTTACAGAAACAACGTCTTATGATCCAAATTCTCCATATTCTGCTTCTAAGGCGAGTTCAGATCATTTTGTTAGGGCGTATGGAGAAACATACGGATTGCCCTTTATTATATCCAATTGTTCCAATAATTACGGCCCAAACCAATTTCCTGAAAAGCTGATCCCTTTATTTATAAATAATATAATTCATAAAAAGTCACTGCCGGTATATGGGAACGGTGATTATACTAGAGACTGGTTATATGTTTTGGATCATGCTATTGCCATTGACCTTATTTTACATAAAGGAAAGGTTAAGGAAACCTATAATATAGGTGGTTTTAATGAGTGGAAGAATATTGATTTGGTTAAATTGCTTTGCAAACAAATGGATGAAAAACTCAATAGACCTGCAGGTGAGGCGGAGCAATTGATTAGCTATGTAAAGGATCGACCAGGGCACGATTTGCGTTATGCAATTGATGCTTTAAAAATAAATAAAGAACTTGGATGGAAACCGAGCGTTACTTTTGAGGAAGGGCTATCCGAAACCATTGATTGGTATTTAAACAACGAACAATGGATGATGCGAGTTACCACTGGAGCATATCAAAAATATTATCAGGAACAATATCAATAAACCCGATGAAGGTAGAAGCTACTAAAATAAAGGATTGCTTTATTATTAATCCAAAGGTATTCAGTGACGAACGTGGATATTTTATGGAGAGTTTTAATTTGGAGCTATTTAATGACAAAACAGGACTGAATGTGCATTTTGTTCAAGATAATGAGTCCAAATCCTCCTATGGCGTAATCCGGGGTTTGCACGCCCAGCAAGGAGTCTATGCGCAATCTAAATTGGTACGCGTTCTTAAGGGCGAAGTTTTGGATGTAGTTGTAGACTTTCGTCCACATTCTGAAACCTATTTGCAACATTTTAAAATTAAATTAAGTGCGAAAAATAAGAACCAACTTTTTGTTCCCAAAGGATGTTTACACGGGTTTTCAGTGTTGAGCAAATCTGCTACTTTCTTTTATAAATGTGATAATTATTACAACAAGGATTCTGAAATTGGTTTGCGTTTTGACGATCCCCAATTCAATATTGATTGGCAGATATCAGAAAACGAGGCTTTGATATCGACTAAAGATTTAAATCTACCATTTTATAAAAATCTTAAATTATAGAAACTATGTCTCGTATTTTGGTTACAGGTGCCCAAGGTCAATTAGGATCTGAGATTATAAAGATTTCAAAGGAGTATCCAACATTCGATTTCATTTTTGTGGATATGGAAGAGATGCCATTGGAAGATATCACAAAAGTCATCGCTTTTTTGGATAAAACTGTGCCTGACATCATTATAAGCGCGGGCGCATATACCGCTGTTGATAAAGCGGAAATTGAAAAAGAATTGGCTGATCAAGTTAACCATTTAGCCATAGATACAATTTCACACTGGTGTTCTAATAATGGTTCGAAACTAATACATATTTCGACAGATTATATTTTTGATGGTACAAGTAAGTTGCCTTATAACGAAAATGATATAGCAGCACCTATTAATTGGTACGGAGAAACAAAGCGACGAGGTGAACTCTCAATTGAACGCAATTTGAACGATGCTGTAATTATCCGTACTTCTTGGGTTTATTCTGAATATGGGAATAATTTTGTCAAGACTATGTTGCGTTTAATGAATGAACGAGAAAGTATAAGTGTTGTAAATGATCAAATAGGCACTCCCACTTATGCGTTAGATTTGGCAAAAGCAATTATGAAAATCCTAACCTCTGATAATCTGGTGCCTGGTTTTTTTCATTATTCCAATGAAGGAGAGATTTCCTGGTATGAATTTGCAGTAGAAATAAATAGATTGAGTGGCCTAAATTGTATAATTAATGCAGTGACATCGGACCAGTTTCCTACTGCAGCTAAAAGGCCTAATTTTTCTCTGCTCGAAAAAACGAAAATTAAAAAAACATATAATGTCCTGGTACCTGAATGGAAAGAAAGTTTAGCGAAGTGCCTTAAAATATTAAACTCTTAACAATGAAAGGAATTATTTTAGCCGGTGGCTCGGGAACACGCTTGCATCCACTAACTATAGCTGTTAGTAAGCAATTATTACCCATTTATGACAAACCGATGATATATTACCCACTTTCGGTCTTGATGTTGGCAGGGATTCGGGATATACTGATTATTTCTACACCGCACGACTTACCAAATTTTGAACGTTTGCTAGGCGATGGGAGTCAATTTGGAGTAAAATTTACTTATAAAGAACAACCAAGCCCAGATGGTTTGGCGCAAGCTTTTATTCTAGGTGAAGAATTTATTGGGAATGACGATGTGTGTTTAGTGCTTGGCGATAATATTTTCCATGGCGCCGGTCTTCAAAATATATTAAAAGAAGCAGTTGAAACCGTTACAAAGGAGAAGAAGGCTGTGGTTTTTGGGAATTATGTAAATGACCCCGAACGTTATGGAGTGGCAGAATTTGATGATGCTATGAACGTTATTAGCATTGAAGAAAAACCAAAAGATCCAAAATCTCATTACGCAGTAGTTGGCTTGTATTTTTATCCAAACTCAGTAGTAGAAGTGGCAAAAAATGTAAAACCTTCTCACCGTGGAGAACTGGAAATTACCTCTGTAAACCAAAGTTATTTAAGTAAAGAGTCTTTAAAAATGCAAATATTAAGTCGTGGTTTTGCTTGGCTTGATACAGGAACCCATGAAGCATTAACTGAAGCTACCGAATTTGTAAAAGCTGTGGAAAAAAGAACTGGTTTAAAGATTGCTTGTTTAGAGGAAGTTGCATTGCGGTCTAAATGGATTAGCAAGGAAGAAATTCGTGATAGAGTAATGAAAATGAAAGGAGAATATTTTGAATACTTGAAGAAAATAGCTTTAAATAAATAAGAATACAACAAAAACGTTGTTGTTAAAAAAAATCAAAAACTTAATGAATTAATTGGAATCTTCTTAGAAAACTTTTTTAGATGAGATGCTCAAATAGCAATTACTATATTGTAGTCAAGATTGCTTTGTCTTTAAGATTTTTGATTAATAGGTATGATTTATATACTTGGAGTATTGGTAGATATTCGTTTATATGTTTAATTGGTTATTTTGCGAGAGTTGATTAGTATATTCGACAGCACCGGGATTTATACTAATTTTGGTTTGGGTCTTATTGTAAAAGTTGTTATAAAGGATTAATAAAAAGAATATTTTAATTGAAAACTTTGTGTTTTTTGGAAATGAAGTTGTTGGTTTCAAAATGTAAATAAATCATTTTATCACTAATTAATATGATTGGTATAATTATACAAGCTAGATTAGGTTCTAGTCGATTACCTAATAAAATGGTACTTCCCTTTTATAATAATAAAGGGGTGTTTGAAATTATTGTCCGGAAGCTTAAAAAAGAATTTAATGAGATTCCCATTATAGTTTCAACTACAACTAATAGTATCGATTCAAAATTGGTAGAATTATGTAAAGATATTGGAGTCGGTTTTTACAGGGGATCAGAGAATGATGTTTTACAGCGATTTATTGATACCTCGAAAGAATATGGTATTTCAAAAATAATTCGAATTTGTGCAGATAATCCATTTATTGATATAAACTATTTAAGCGAGGTGATTGATAATTTTAAAAATGAAGATTTGGATTATTGTTCTTTTAAAACGTCCAAAGGTGTGCCGACCATACTTACACATTATGGATTTTGGGGAGAGGCTGTTAGTTTGTCAGCGTTGATTAAAGTAAAAGAATTAACAAAAGATGAATTCTATTATGAGCATGTAACTAATTTTATTTATTCAAATCCAAATTTATTTAGAATCAAATTAATTTTTATGCCTACTAAAGTTGAAGATTTTAAGAATATCCGAATGACGATAGATACAAAAGCAGATTTTTTATTGCTGCAAGAAATCTACAGTGAATCAAAAAAAATAAAAAGTGGTAAAATGATTGATTTACTAAAACTCGTTTCTTCAAATGAAACTTGGTTAAATATAATGGAAAAACAAATTAATTTAAATACAAAGTAATATGAGTACATATGTTATTGGAGAGATAGGACAAAATCATAATGGTTCGGTAGATGTGGCCAAACTTCTGGTCGATGTGGTAAGTAGACCAATTTTTGATAAGTTATTCAGTAATGAACTTTCAATTATGAACGCCGTAAAATTAACAAAAAGAGATTTAAAACAAGAATTGTCTCAATCTCAAATGGAAAAAGCTTACAGTGGTGCAAATTCTTTTGGAAAAACTTATGGCGAGCACAGGGCTTTTTTGGAATTAAATGATGAGCAACATTTCGAAGTCTACAAATACGCAAAAGAAAAAGGACTAGAATTTGTTGAAACTTTGTGTGCGATTGGTTGTTTAAGTGTTTTAAAATATTTCACACCAGACAGATTAAAAGTAGCATCAAGAGATTTGACTAATTTACCACTATTGGAAGCTTTGGCGGAAACGAAAATACCTATTATAATTTCTACTGGTATGGCTGGTAAGGAAGAACTTGATCAGGCCATTAATGTTATTACAAGATACCACGAAAATTTATCAATTCTACATTGCGTTTCAGAATACCCAACCAAGTACGAGAATGTTAATCTTCGAACTATCTCTTATTTAAAGAAAAATTATCCAAAATTTAAAATAGGATATTCAGACCATACAATAGGAATCGCCACACCCTTAGCGGCAATTGGAATGGGCGCAGAAATTATTGAAAAACATATAACTCTAGATAGAGGCATGAAAGGAACTGACCAGTCCGGATCATTGGCAATAGATGGTATATATAGAATGATGAGAGATATTAGGAATTTAGATTTGTCATTAGGAAAAGAGGATATTTATGTAGAACCTTCTGTAGCTGCTGCAAGAGAAAAGTTAGAGCGTTCTGTGGCAACAGTTAGAGATTTAAAGAAGGGTGATATTATTCAAGAAACTGATCTACATTTATTAAGTCCTGGTGATGGATTTAAATGGTCACAGAAAGATGCCATTCTAGGAAAAGCTCTATTGGTGGACATTCCAGCTAATGAGATAATTTATTCAAAATATATAGATTAAGTATGTTGCCAAAGTTAGTTTTAACAGATATTGATGGAGTTTGGACAGATGGAGGTATGTACTATGACCAAACAGGAAATGAATGGAAAAAATTTAATACTGCAGATAGTGCTGGAGTTCTATTCTTAAAATTATTAAATATCCCGATAGGAATAATTACAGGTGAAAATGTGAAAATGGTTTCACGTAGGGCAGATAAATTGCAGGTGGATTTTTGTTTTCTTGGCGTAAGAGATAAAGTGAGAGTGGCAGAAGAACTTTGTACTAAATTAAATATTGGTTTGGATGAGGTGGCCTATATTGGGGATGATATTAACGATATACTTTTACTTGAAAAGGTAGGTTTCTCAGCTACGCCAGCTAACGCACCTTCATACATAAAAGAAAAAGTTAATTTTATAACAACCAAAAATGGTGGTGATGGTGCCTTTAGAGAATTTGTTGAACATATTTTATCACAGAATGGATTAATGAACAGGGTATTAATAAAATACATGAAGAGTCAAACGAAGCTTAAACAATAAAACAAAATGTTTTTAAAAAGGATAATTGCATTTCTATATTCCAAATGTAAAAATATGGAAATGTCTGTACGTTATGATAATTATAGGAAAAAATATAACATAGATAATACTTTTAGGTTTAATGGTGATGGGATTTTGTTATATGGTGATGGTGTTATTAATATAGGTGAGCAAACTTATATTGGAAGTTATTCTACAATTCAGGCTTCAAAAGGTTTTACTGTATCGATTGGCAAAAATTGTTCTATAAGCCATAATGTTAAAATTTATACTGCATCAAATGACGTTAATCAAAATTTTGATAATACTTCAAAGAAAAAAAAGATAATGAAAAATGTTGTAATCGGAGATGGTGTTTGGATAGGAACAAATGTTTTTATAAATCCAGGAATTTCATTAGGTGATAATTCTATAATCGGTGCAAACTCTGTCGTTACTAAAAATGTTGATTCAAATAGCATTGTTGGTGGTGTTCCCGCAAGACTAATCAAATATAAGAGTGTATAAGAAAATATTTTCACATACTGCTATTTATGGATTGGCTCCTCAAATACCTCGAATTGCAGGTATTTTTATACTGCCAATAATAACCCAATATCTAACTGAGGTAGATTTTGGAGTATATGGGCTAATAGTTGCAGTGGTGGGAGCGATGACCGCCTTGTCAAATTTAGGACTTAACGTAGTTTTAAGCAATAGCTTCTATAAGAGCCCTATGCAACATAAATGGGCTTGGAGACAAATATATGGTTTCTTAATACTGTGGCAAATACCTTATACTATAATGTTGGGTCTTGTAATTTATTTTATTATTCCAGAGGAAGCTGCCGAAAACACTTGGCTCATTATATTACTTAATACTATACCTGTTGTTCTTTTTGGTCCAACCTCTTTTTTATGTGCTAAATACTATCAATTACAAGAAAGGCCAATGCCCATAGCTATACGAAGTATGCTTATTGGTTTTTTGTCGATAGGGTTAAATATATATTTTATTGCAGTACTACGTATGGGTTACATAGGTTGGTTTTTATCAGTTTCAATTGCTCAGCTTTGTGATCAAATAAGTTATTGGATTCCCCTAAATAGAAAATTTAAATTAACTCCTATTTTTAATTTTAAGAGGAGTTTTATAAAAAAACAGTTAAAAATTTCTCTTCCTTCAGTACCACACTTTTATAGTGCGTATTTATTAAATACTTCAGATAGAGTCATAATGAAGTTTACGAATGTTACTATTGCTAATATTGGATTGTACAATGTGGCCGGTACTGTTTCTAGTGTTGTTCAGTCTGGTGTAAATGCATCTGGTTTGGCTATTGGGCCTATGCTTTTAAAGGCATATAAAAACAAAGATGAAAGACTAGCTAGAAATATCATTTTTTTTTTACAAACAATTGTTCTTTTTGGAACATTTCTTATTTCACTATGGTTGAAGGAAATATTTTTTATTCTGATTAAGAATGATTCTTTACAGAAAGTTTATCCATTGGGTATAATATTAATCATGGGTTATAATTATAGGCCAATGTATTTTGGAGCAAACACGCGTCTTTTTTATTACGAGAAAACTAAGGATTTATTAAAAGTGAGTTTTATAGCAGGTTTAAGTAATGTTATTTTGAATTTTATTTTTATTCCTATTTTTGGTTATGAAGCTGCAGCTTATACTACATTTTTTGCATTAATGTATATGGGATATGTTGGTTATTTTTTAAAAGCATATAAAGCTCACTGTACCCTAGAATATCATCCATTAAAATGGTTAAGTATAACTCTTTTATTATCAGCGATTGTTTATTATTTAGTCGAAATACCAGTAATTTATAAGATTTGTATTTCTGTTATTTTGATTCTAGTTTTAATTTTTTTATTAAAAAAGATGATTATTAAGTTTTAAAGACATAAAAAATGATTTCTACTTTATTAAATATTTACAGGAATTATAAAAAAAAGTACTATTTAAATATTATTCTTAAAAAAGCAAAGTCATATATTTTGCCTTTAAAAGTTAATGGAGTTTCTTATATTAATGAAAATACTTATTTAGGAAAAAATGTAAATTTTAATGGTATGAAAATTATGGGTAAAGGTAAAGTTACCATTGGAGATAATTTCCATTCTGGAATGGACTGTCTAATAATTACAGATACTCATAACTTTATGGGTGAGAAAATACCATATGATGATACATATATTATAAAAGATGTTACTGTTGAAGACAACGTTTGGCTTGGGCATGGAGTTATAATTTTAGGAGGCGTTACTATCGGTGAAGGTTGTATTATTCAAGCAGGTTCTGTAGTTGTTAAATCGTTACCTCCTTGTTCAATAGCAGGAGGGCATCCTGCCGTAGTATTTAAAAAGCGAGATGAGGAACATTATTATCTGCTAAAAGATCAAAAGAAATTTCATTAATGGATATATTTACAATACGATATCTTCGACATAGTTTACATATTGATATTTTCTATTTAAAAAAGGAGAGAAAAATTAATGGATTTTTCAATGTTTTAAAATTATTTTTGAAATCGATTTTCTCAGGTAAAATATATTTGCAGCCCAAAAATGAAAATGAACATCTTTTTTATTTCGGATCTCCAAACCAATATAATGCCTTAAAAAATATTTATAAATCTTTAAAACAGAACTCTATTGTTTGTTATCAAGGTAACGACGTTCGATTTAGTGATGAGCCTTCGTTTAAGTTTCCTTTTTGGCAGGCTTATTTAAATACGTTATTGAGTTATCCGTTCATTTTTAAAATTTCGAATGAGTTTACCAATCGTTTTTTTTCCGCAAATAAGTATGTGAGCTATTCTCGGCAAATTGCTTATAGTTTAGGAGCTTACGAAACCTGTTTGAAAATATTGAAAAAGTCAAAACCTAAATATGTTTGGTTATCTAATGATCATTCTACAATTAACGTAGCATTTTTGTACGCAGCAAAAAAACTTAAGGTTAAAACCATTTATCTCCAGCATGCTTCTGTAAGTCCTAAATTTCCAAAACTAACTTTTGATTATGCCTGTTTAGACGGAAAAATTTCCTTTGAAATTTATAAAAATATAGGGATTGCAAAGGAATGTCAAGTATTTTTGACTGGTATTTCTAAAATGGATGGTTGGATTAATATTTATCCAAACAGAAGAAGTATAAGTAAAGTTTTAATATGTATTAATAATGTGGACAATTTAAAGATATATGATGATTTGATAGCGAAAATTAATTCTCTAAATATTTTAGTTAAAGTTAGAGAGCATCCCTATCAAATTGGGTCTTTATCTAAAAACTTGAAATTTGAGACATGTATTGAAAATAGTATCATGGAAAGTGTAAAAGATGCAGATCTAGTTATTGGAGGAGATTCTAGTATACATTTAGAAGCAACTTTGTGCAATATACCATGTGTGTATTTCAACACAAATCCTAAAGTTTATGATTATTACGGATTTATTACAAATAATTTAGTAGTAGCTTATTTTAATATGCTTGAAGAAGTTATAGATTACTTAAAAATATATACACCAGTACAGGATGTTTATCTAAAAGCAAAAAATTACTGTGACAGTATTGATAAGGAATATGAAAACAGCAGTACTGATTATATTTTGAAAAAGGTTTTATAATAAAATTAGGATGAAGAAAAGTGTTGTGTGGGTAATAGATTCTATGGGTAGAGGTGGTGCAGAAATTTTACTTATGGACCTCTTGCCAGATTTAAAAAGAACTTTTGATATTTATTTGGTAATCTTATCCTCTGAAATTGAATTCGAGGAAATTTTGATAAGAACTTATGTTAAAGATCTATTTATTATTGAAAGAAAAGGAAAGTTTCCATTTTTTAAGCAGTATTTTTCTTTAAGAAAAATACTGCTTAAAATTAATCCAGATATAATTAGATCACAATTGTTATATAGCAATATGCTGAGTAGGTTGGCTGCTCCAAAAGGCAGTAAATTATTTTTTTCAATTCATAGCACATTAAGTCTCGACAGTTTTGATAAAAGCAAT
Organism: Aequorivita sublithincola DSM 14238; assembly: GCF_000265385.1. Classification (NCBI taxonomy): domain Bacteria; kingdom Pseudomonadati; phylum Bacteroidota; class Flavobacteriia; order Flavobacteriales; family Flavobacteriaceae; genus Aequorivita; species Aequorivita sublithincola. Next base: position 3,156,503 of record NC_018013.1, on the reverse strand, counting down.
AAAATGCTCATATTAGAAAAATTAATTTATAAGAAAAACCATACTTTAATTGCAGTTTCTAATGAAGTTTTAAAGGATTACAAAAACAGTGTTGGTATTAAAGGTAAAAGCTTCGTTTTAAAGAACTATGTTTCTAAAGAATTTTTAAATTACCCAAAACTAAATTATAGAGATGACATCAAAAAAATAGCGTGCGTTGGAAATCTTAAAGAAGTTAAAAACTACCAATTAATAATTGATGCATTTGTAGAAAAAGCAGAGGTTAGAGAATTTTTTGAAGTCCATATATATGGTGATGGTAATTTAAAGAGTGGATTACAAAGTCAAATAGATAAACATAAATTACCAATTGTTCTAAAAGGTAAAATTAATAATGTGTATGAAATTTTAAATGAATATGATGCTTATATGCTCCCTTCATTACATGAAGGTTTTGGCATTGCTGTTGCTGAGGCAATGCTAGTAGGTTTGCCAGTAATCGCATCAGATTTAAAAGTACTTCATGAAACAACTCATGATAATGCAATATTTTTCAATCCTCTCTCTGTTCATTCATTAATAGCGGTTTTGATGAGGCTTAGAAATTTTAAAAAAGAGGATTTTTTTATTCTTCAAAAGCAAACGAAGAGAGCAAAGGAAATAGCCGAACAATATTATCTAAAAGATAGATATATGAGTGAATTGATCAATATTTATGAAAATTAGGATATGTGTGGTTTTACGGGTTTTATAGATTTTAATAAAAAAAGCGAATTGGTTCATTTGGAAAAAATGACTGATAGTCTCGCCCACCGTGGGCCAGATGCATCTTCCACGTATATATACGAAGAACCAGAATTTACTTTAGGACTAGGCCATAGAAGGCTGAGCGTGATAGACTTGGCTGTCGGTGCCAATCAACCCATGCACCATAAGGACTTAAGTATAGTCTATAATGGTGAAGTTTATAATTATAAGGAAATAAAACAAAAACTAGAAGCTGTTGGTCGTAGTTTTGTAACATCAAGCGATACCGAGATAATTTTACAGGCTTTTGATGAATGGGGAGACACTTGTGTAAAGGATTTTATCGGGATGTTCGCCTTTGTAATTTTCAATAAAAAAACAAAACAGTTAATCGCTTTTAGGGATAGGCCAGGGGTAAAGCCATTTTATTATTACTGGCATGAAAATATACTCTTGTTTGCCTCAGAAATAAAAGCATTTCATGAGCATCCACAATTTAGTAAAGTATTAGATACTCAAAGCGTCGCTCAATTTTTACAATACGGGAATATTCCATCTCCTAATTCTATCTTTAAAAATGTTAAGAAAATGAACGCTGGTTCCATTTTAAAATTTTCAACGGAAACCAAAGAATTAAAAACCTATAAATATTGGAGTGTTGATACCTTTTATGAAAAGGAGCGACTGAAATTGGATTTTGAGGAAGCGAAACAACAAATTGAGTCTTTACTTATAAGTGCCTGCAATTATCGTATGGTAGCCGATGTGCCTGTAGGGGTGTTTTTGAGTGGAGGTTACGATAGTACCTTAGTTACAAGTATTTTGCAAAAGCACAACTCAAAGAAAATACGAACGTTTACCGTAGGGGTGAACGACCCAAATTTAAATGAAGCGAAGTTTGCCAAGGAAACGGCTGCATACTTAGGTACCGATCATACCGAGCTATATTGTAATGAGGAAGAACTTCTTGATTTAATTGATGATGTACCCTTTTATTACGATGAACCTTTTGGGGATTCTAGTGCTATACCAACCATGTTGGTAAGTAAAATGGCGCGGCAGCATGTTACCGTTGCGCTTTCGGCGGATGGAGGCGATGAAGTTTTTGGAGGCTATGAACGCTATAATTACCTATCAAAATTTAAAATAATAAAAGCTGCCAGTAAAATACCTTTATCCTACAACGCTTTGGTTAATCTTTTGGTTAAAGATAATTACCAAGCCTCCCGCTTAAAAGACTTATTTAAAGATACTTCTCCAGAAAGATTGGCAAACGTTCTGAATGTTGCTTATGCTGAAAATGATATTCAGAAATATTTTAAAAGTAACATAAATACACCTGTATTTAATTTTGAAAACCTAAAAAACACCAATATTACTGGAGATCTTTCGCGTATGATGGCGTATGACTATAAAACATATCTGCTAGATGATATTTTGCCTAAAGTAGATAGGGCAACAATGAGTGTAAGTTTAGAGGGTAGAGAACCCCTGTTAGATCATAGGCTTATAGAATTTGCGGCTCAACTTCCTGAGAATTATAAAATTAACAATGGCGTAAAAAAGTATATATTAAGAGAAATTACTCACAACTACGTACCAAAGGAGATGATGGAACGTAAAAAAATGGGGTTTGCAGTACCAGTTAAAAAGTGGCTTTTAGGTGTTCTTGCTGAAAAAATAGAGTATTACTTAGGAAAGACTTTTTTAGAGAAGCAAAAGATTTTTAATGCAAATGAAGTGTCAAAGTTGGTACAAACCATACGCACTGAAAATGGGAAAGATTATGAAAAGCTATGGTATTTTTTAATGTTCCAGCTATGGTATGAAAAATGGATGATGTAATGAAACTATCTATAAACGGAGAAAATAAAAAAGTAATTTATCTTAGCTACACAGGAATGCTAGAGCCACTAGGAGCTTCTCAAGTACTTAATTACTTGAAGGGCCTAGCAAGTGAATATTCTTTTTGGCTACTTTCTTTGGAAAAATTGGAGGACCTAGAAAATGTTGATGCTGTTGAAGCCTTAAAAAGAGAATTAAAAGATAAAAATATTAGTTGGTACCCACTACCTTACCTAGCTGGAGGGAAAAATTATTTAAAAAATTTTCAACAACTTTATTCCTTAACACAAAAATATATTGATGAAGAACAAATAAGCTATTTGCACTGCAGAAGCTATATGCCTGCAACGATTGCGTGGCTATTGAAAAAAAGAGGAAAAAAGATAAATTATCTTTTTGATACACGTGGATTCTGGTTTGATGAAAAGGCAGATGTAGGCGAATGGAAAAAAAGTGGATTGTCTTATAAATTAGCAAAAGTGATTGAAAAAACACTTTACAACAATGCTATTGCTATTGTAATGCTTTCGCAAAAGAGTGTAGATTTAATTAATGATGGCTCCTTGTTTAAAGGGAGTGAAAAGTTGAAAAATGTATACTTTATCCCTACCTGTACAGACTTGGAGCGCTTTAGCCCAGCTTTTAATAAAGTAAACAAACCAATTAAAATTGGATATATAGGTACTGCCATAGGTTGGTACAATTTTGAAAAAACTGCTGAGTTGCTTCAACTAATCAAAAAGGAAGTACATTATGAGTTGGAAATATATAATGGGGGGCAGCATCAGTTTATTAAAGAAACTCTTTTAAAATATGGTTTTGAGGACAATGAATATAGTTTAAAAAAAGTAGGTTTTAATGAGATACCTGAAAAGATGCGACAACTAGATCTCTCCGTTTTTTTTATCCATCCCTTCTTTTCAAAAAACGCATCAGCCGCTACAAAGTTTGGCGAACTTATGGCAAGTGGAGTTCCTATTTTAACAAATAAAAATGTGGGAGATCATCAGTATTTTGTTGAGCATTATGGTACTGGTAAAATTCTGGATATAAATAAATTGAATACTTATAATTATACTAAAATTATTATGGACTTAAAATCAAGTATAGTTGTTTCTAACTGTAGAAAGTTAGCTGATGATGTTTTTTCGTTATATAAAGGTGTAGGAAGTTATAGTAAACTTTATAAAGAGTTTTTCGAATGAAAATTATTTATTTTACAAAATACACTCGAAAAGGTGCTAGTAGTCGCTTAAGAAGTTATCAATACTTCCCGTTTCTTGAAGAGGCAGGTTTCTCGGTATCGGTATTTCCGCTATTTTCAGATAAGTATTTAAACCAACTTTATAATGGTAAAGTATCTAAAATAACAATACTAAATTGCTATTTTAAAAGATTAATAAATTTATATAAAATTTCTAAGAAAACGAAAGTTGTAATCGAAAAAGAACTATTCCCTTATCTTCCTGCTTGGGCTGAGCAATTTCTATCCTTTTTAGGAATAAATTATGTAGTAGATTATGATGACGCAATTTTCCATAATTATGATAAAAATAGAAATAGTTTTATTCGTTTTCTTTTAAAGAATAAGATTGATGTTGTAATGCGAAATAGCAAATGTGTTATGGCCGGTAATAGTTATTTGAAGAGTAGAGCGGATGAGGCCGGCGCAAAACGGGTGTATATAATCCCTACAGTTATAGATTTAAATAGATATACCGTTCAGGAAAAAGATATAAGCAATACAAATTTTGTAATTGGATGGATCGGGTCTCCATCAACATTTAAATACGTGCAGGAGATAGCTCCGGTTTTGAAGGAGTTAGCTCTTAATGGAGCATCTATACATATTGTAGGTGCAAATGGAGATTTGGGGTTTACTAAAAATGTTACTTTTATATCGTGGAATGAAGAAAGTGAAGTTAATAATATCTCTAATTTTGATGTAGGAATAATGCCGTTGGAAGATACTCCTTGGGAAAAAGGGAAATGTGCTTATAAGTTAATACAGTATATGGCATGTGGTTTACCTGTAGTGGCATCCCCAATTGGTATGAATAATGAGGTAGTGCATAGTGGTGAGAATGGATTTTTAGCGTCAACTAATTTGGAGTGGTCTGAAGCTTTAAATAAATATAAGAATAACCCTGATTTAAGAAGAAGGAATGGAAAATTCGGTAAAGCTATTGTAGAAGAAGGTTATACAGTAAAAAGTAGAATTGATAGTCTTTTGGAAATTATTAAAAAATAACATATAAATTAAAATCTGTGATTGATGTTATTGTTTTTTTAGTAGTAATAGCCTTGGGTTTTGGGGTTATAAATTCTTTTTCCAAAGAACTTGGGGTCGATGATAAAAAGAATTTAAAAAATCTATGGTTTTATCATCTTTCTTTTGGAGTTATTTATTGGCTATATATAGCCTATGGACCTGGAGGGGATAGTATTGGATATTACAGGGCAAGTAAAGAGTTGAATATTGGGGAGGCATTAGCACTGTTTGGGCAGTATGGGCCTGGAACTTATGGAATGTATCTTTTAAATGTTTTTCCAGCCAAGATAATTGGGTTTTTTGGGATGACTATGCTATATACATTAATTGGGTATATGGGGATAGTGTTTTTCTACCTTGTGTTTATTAAACATATACATTATAATAGTACTATAGGGAAATTCAAACTCTTTCCCTTAGTTTTTTTTCTTCCCAATTTACATTTTTGGTCTGCTGGATTGGGGAAAGACACCTTATTGTTTTTTTGTATTGGTCTTTTTATTTATAGCATGCAGCAGCCTTCTAAAAATGTGATTAAGATTGTGCTTGCTTTAATCTTATCTTATATAGTAAGACCTCATATAACGATCTTCTTGATTGCTTCATTTGGTTTAGGATATGTTTTGGATGGTAATTTAAAGACTTATCAAAAAATATTAATAGGGGGAGTATTTTTAATAGCTTTTGTTTCGCTGTTTGACAATATAATGGCATTTTTAAAAATTGAGGATTTAAATACTGAAACCATCGATCAATTTGCCGAAAATAGAGTTTCTGGATTGAGTCGTGACCACACAGGATCTGGTGTAGATATTAGTAGCTATCCGTTTCCTTTAAAAGTATTTACGTTTTTATACCGTCCTTTATTCTTTGATATAAATGGTGTACTGGCTATAGTGGCATCTTTTGAGAATTTACTTTTATTGGTGTTAAGCTGGAGGTTTATTCGATTAAATCCGATAAAAATATTTAATGCTGCAAATTATATGTTTAAATCTATGTTTATCTTTCTTATTATTGGCAGTGTAACATTTTCCATAATTCTAGGAAATCTAGGCATTATGTTACGGCAGAAAAATATGTTTATACCTGCCTTACTTTTTATATGTCTTTGGAGTTTTTCTTATAATGCTGAAAAAAAATGACTAAATGTCAAATCTAGTTAGAGGATGAATGATAAACCCAAACTCATCCGCATAACAACAATCCCCCTCTCCCTCGAAAAACTCTTAGAGGGACAGTTAGGCTATATGCAAAGCAATTTTGAGGTTACCGCGATTTCCGCAGAAAAAGAAAAGCTTGAAATTTTAGGCAAGACAGAGGGCTACGCCACCTACCATACTGAAATGACTCGTCAAATAACCCCTTTGGCAGATTTAAAATCAGTTTATATTTTATATAAATATTTAAAAAAAGAAAAACCGGCTATTGTACACAGCCATACTCCCAAAGCAGGCATCGTAGGAATGATGGCAGCTTTGATGGCCGGAGTGCCACATAGATTACATACCGTAGCAGGATTACCGTTAATGGAAGCTACTGGTATGAAAAGAAAATTACTAGACTTTGTGGAAAAACTTACCTATAGATTTGCAACCAAGGTTTATCCGAATTCCAAAGGCCTTTATGATTTTATAGTAGCAGAGAAACTCGCTAAGTCATCAAAACTAAAAATAATTGGGCAGGGGAGTAGTAATGGTATCGATACCCAATATTTTGATCCCACACTTTTTGAATCAACAAGAAACACGCTACGCCAAAACCTCAATATTCCGGAAGATAGTTTTGTGTTTGTTTTTGTTGGCCGTCTTGTTGGTGATAAGGGGATAAATGAGTTGGTTGAGGCTTTTGAGCGACGAGGGACGAACGACGAATTACGAGGTGAGGAATATGGAGATTCGAATATTAAATTATTATTAGTCGGTCCTTTGGAGACGGAATTGGATCCTTTAAAGGCTGAAACATTGCTAGCTATTGAGAATAATGCCGATATTCTTGCTGTGGGATATCAGAATGATGTTCGTCCTTATTTTGCAGCTGCGGATGCTTTGGTTTTCCCAAGTTATCGGGAAGGATTTCCGAATGTGGTGATGCAGGCTGGAGCTATGGGATTGCCTTCTATAGTAACGGACATTAATGGATGTAATGAGATTATAATTCCAAATTTAAATGGAATAATTATTCCGTCAAAAAATACTAAAGCATTGGCAGAAGCAATGCAGCTGCTGATGAATGATAAATCTTTATATCAGCAATTGAAAGACAATGCGAGAATACAAATAACCAGTAGATTTGAACGGCGGGAAGTGTGGGAAGCGCTTTTAAAGGAGTATAAATCATTGCTTGGAGAATAGCTTTTCCGCACTGCAAAAGGTATCGTGATTGTAAAGGAGTGCCCTGAAAAACAACTGCCTGTACTGAGCGCAGTCGAAGTGAAGCAATCCGCCCAAGTGTAGTTACAACCATCATACCAAATAGCATCAAAATATTACCGCGCTGCGAAGGAGCGACCGAAGAAACTATGCAACAAGCGACTTTCTATTCACAAACTGGTCTCTGACCGAAGCCGAAGGGCCGAAACTAATTCACCAATTCAACAATTCAACAATTACCCGATTCTACAATTCACCGATTCTACAATTCACCGATTCAACATATTAAAAAAACATTTCGAAAATAAGTGATTCCAAAAAAGTTGCGTTTTTTTCGGATTTGATTCCGTAAAAGTTGTAGTTTTGACTCACTTATCTATACAATGATACATCGCAGTTTACAATTTACTATAAAAAATAAGCTTTTTAAAGGTAAAGCGATTTTGGTAATGGGTCCCAGGCAGGTAGGCAAGACCACTTTGCTAAAAGAACTATTTTTGACCAATAAAGAAATGATCTGGTTGAATGGAGACGAACTCGATATCCAAAATTTATTTGAAGGTGTTTCAGCAGATAGATTTAAAGCCATTATCGGCAAAAAAAAAATAGTTATAATCGATGAGGCTCAGCGTATAAAAGACATTGGGTTGCGTTTAAAATTAATAACAGATACATTGCCAGAAGTACAGCTTATTGCCACTGGAAGTTCGTCTTTTGAATTGGCAAACAGCGTCAACGAACCGCTTACTGGACGAAAGTGGGAGTATAAACTTTACCCACTTTCTTTCTCTGAAATGGTGGCGCACCACGGATTACTAGAGGAGCGGCGCTTACTTCCGCACAGGCTCTTATACGGTTATTATCCCGAAGTGTTAAAACAGCAGGGAAATGAGAAGGAATTGTTGAAACAATTAACGGATAGCTATCTTTATAAAGATGTGCTAATGCTGGAAACTATAAAAAAACCCGAAAAATTGCTGAAGTTGTTGCAAGGCTTGGCACTCCAAGTTGGCTCGCAAGTATCATACAACGAGTTGGGGCAACTTTGTGGACTTGATTCAAAAACCGTTGAAAAATATATTACAGTCCTAGAACAGACTTACGTCATCTTTAAGTTGAGTTCTTTTAGCCGAAACGTCCGCAATGAACTGAAAAACAGCAAAAAAATATACTTTTATGACAATGGCATACGTAATGCGCTAATTGCTAACTTTAATCAGATTGAAAACAGGACAGACTTAGGGGCGCTTTGGGAGAATTTCTTAATCTCGGAACGAATTAAATACTTGGATTATAATGGGAAGTGGGTAAATTATTGGTTTTGGAGGACAAAAGATCAAAAAGAATTGGACTTTATTGAAGAGGCAGATGGCCAGATTACTGGATATGAATTTAAATGGAAACCTAGAACCAAGGTAAAAATCCCCAAACAGTTTACTTCTAACTATCCTAATGCTGAAGTAAAAATAATAACCCAAGCAAACTTTGAGAGCTTTATTCTTTAGCAACATGTACAAAAGCATCACAAAACCAACATTCGATTTCTTTTGTGCACTGTTGGGTCTCTTAGTTTTAAGTCCAATATTTTTAATAGCCTGGATAGGTTTGGCAATCGCCAATAACGGTAAACCCTTTTTCTATCAACGTCGTCCGGGAAAACGGGAACGTATATTTACAATTATAAAATTCAAAACAATGAACGACAAACGCAGCGCTGACGGACAATTGTTACCCGATGCCAAACGCCTAACGGCCATTGGCAGTTTTGTACGTAAAACCTCTTTAGACGAATTACCACAGTTACTAAATGTGCTAAAAGGCGATATGAGCTTCGTAGGTCCGCGACCATTATTGCCAGAGTATTTACCTTTGTACAGTGAAACGCAACGAAAACGCCACAATGTAAAGCCAGGAATAACTGGATGGGCGCAGGTCAATGGACGAAATGCCATTTCTTGGGAGCAGAAGTTTGCGTATGATGTTTGGTATGTGGCGCATCAAAGTTTTGCGTTGGATTTACAGATTCTATTTAGGACAGTAAAAAAAGTATTTAAAAGTGAAGGGATTTCGCAGACGGGGCAGGTTACGACAGAGCGTTTTTTAGGAAATGCGAAAGAATGATGAATTATGAATAATTTGAACTTATATCTAATAAAAAATGATATTATTTGGGGCTAGTGGGCATTGTAAATCAGTTATAGATATTGCAGAATCAATTGGAGAGCCAATTCAGCAAATTTATGATGACAATCCGAGGACGGAGGCGGTGTGCCATATACCCGTTAAAAAATTTGTGGATGGTATTTCTGGAATAAGAGATACTTGGATCATCTCAATTGGCAATAACAGCATACGAAAAGCGGTTAGTAAAAAATTAACTTCAAACTTTGGACTTTTGGTTCACCGCACCGCAAGCATTTCAACTTGGTCTTCAGTGGGCGATGGAACGGTAATTATGGCAAAGGTGGTAATTAATGCCTGTGCAAGTATCGGGAAGCACTGCATCATTAATTCCGCGGCTGTAATAGAGCACGATTGTGAAATTGGGGATTTCGTTCATATTTCTCCCAACGTAAGCTTGGCGGGTGGTGTGAGGGTAGGTGAAGGAACGCATATTGGTATAGGAGCGTGCGTGTTGCCCGAGATCACTATTGGAAAATGGGTTACTATTGGGGCGGGAGCTGTTATTATTAGGGATGTGGCTGATGGGGCTGTTGTTGTTGGGAATCCAGGTCGTGTTGTGGGATGATGGTTTAGTAATATTAATTATTATTATTTATTATTACTATTGATTGTAGCAAAGTTCCTTTTTTGAAGTTCTTGGCGAATTTCTATGTTTATTAATTGTCTAAGAAAATGTAAGAAATATTGAAAAAACTACTTTTCTTGTTTTTGTTTTTATCCTTTTCGCATACAGCAGGTTGATTAACGATTTTCGATTTTCGATTTTTGATTGGTGACACGGTTACAACTACTCGGGAATAAATAATAATAATAATAATAATAAATAATCCCATCAAAAGAACTTTCGACTTACTTCTTTCTACTATTGGGCTACTCACAGTTGGGTGGGTTATTTTGCCTTTGGCTTTTTTCGCTTTTATTGATACGGGAAAAGGAATTTTTGTACAGACCCGAGTGGGGCAGTTTGGGAAGCATTTTCGAGTTTATAAAATTTGCAGTATGGAAAGTTGTTGTGGTGCTATATCTGGTTATGGACGTTTTCTTAGACTATCTAAATTGGATGAATTGCCGCAGTTATTTAATATTTTGATGGGGCAGATGAGCTTTGTGGGACCACGACCGGATGTGCCTGGATATTACGATATGTTAAGAGGAGAGGATAGGAAATTATTGGAATTGAAACCGGGACTTTGCAGTAGGGCGGCTTTAAAATATTTTAATGAGGAGGCACTTTTAGCAAAGAAAGCGGAACCAATGAAGTATAATGATGAGGTGATTTTTCCGGAGAAGGTTAGGATGAATTTGGAGTATTATCAGAATAGGTCGTTTTGGGGGGATATAGAGATTTTAATTGAATCTTTTTTGAGGGGGACGCAGATTATGCGGATTGACGCGGATTAACACGGATTATTGGATTTACGCGGATTAACGCGGATTATTTGGATTTCTTGGATTTATTTGGTTGATAATTTAGCAAATAACTAATTATTAATTAATGCATTTCGCTCTATTTAGCCTACTTTCATCGGATTAACGATGCGGTTTATCGAAGATATTTGGTTGTATTTGTATTAATTTTTTCTTAAAATTCAATATTAGCTATATTATTCTTTAGCTTTGCACTCCTCTTTTACATTATACATATTCTAGAATTTAGACAATACATAGTATAGAAACATGATACTAATGACAACCCAATGGGTTTGATTCATTTTAGATGCTACTAATGAATTTAATGTGAAATACTAAGTTAGCTTAAAATGTGTAATCATAGTTATTCTTAATTGATATTAAACGGATTAGCATCTCGATTATATAATAAAATTAGATTGTTGGCAACCAAGGACGAATGGAAGAAAAGATTTATTTATCATCGCCCCATATGGGAGGGAAAGAGGAAGTTTATGTTAAGGAAGCGTTTGCTGCCAACTGGATAGCGCCTTTAGGTCCAAATGTTAATCATTTTGAAGAGAGTTTGCAAACGTATTTGGGGGAAGAGCAATATGTGGCAGCGCTTAGTTCTGGAACTGCAGCCCTCCACTTGGCTCTTATTTTATTGGGTGTGGAAAGAGGAGATGAGGTGATTTGCCAAAGCATGACTTTTTCGGCTTCTGCAAACCCAATTGTTTATCAAGGAGCGACGCCAGTATTTGTGGATAGCGAAGAGGATAGCTGGAATATTTCGCCTATACATCTAGAAACAGCCATTAAGGATAGGATTGCAAAAGGTAAAAAACCAAAGGCGATTATAGCGGTGCATTTATACGGAATGCCATATAAGACCGAAGAGATAAGGGCCTTATCAGAAAAATATGACATTCCAGTTATTGAAGATAGCGCCGAAGCATTGGGCAGTTCCTATAAGGGAAGAAAATGTGGCACTTTTGGGGATATCTCCATATTGTCCTTTAACGGAAATAAAATTATCACTACTTCAGGTGGAGGTGCATTGGTAGCACGAAATGCGGACCATAGAAACAAGGCTATTTTTCTTGCTACCCAAGCAAGGGATGACGCCCCTCATTATCAGCATAGCGAAATTGGATATAACTATCGCCTTAGCAATGTATGCGCAGGGATTGGTAGGGGGCAGATGGAGGTGCTGGACGCCCACGTTGACTTAAGACGAAAGATGAATGAATTTTATAAGCAAATTTTTGCGGAGCAGCAGGGAATAGGAGTGTTTTCTGAACCATCTTCTGATTTTTATAGTAACCATTGGCTTAGCTGTATCACCTTTGATAAGAACACTGGCAATAAAAATGCGGATGGACTACGGGAAGCATTTTTGGTAGATAATATAGAGTCTCGCCCGTTATGGAAGCCTATGCATTTGCAACCTATTTTTAAGACGGCTCCATTTTATGGTGATGGTACGAGTGAATCACTTTTTAAAAATGGACTATGTCTGCCTTCTGGGAGCAATTTGGACGATAAGCATCGGGAGCGAATCCGTTCCGTTATAGCCCACTATTTTAATAATTAGGAGATGAAGAGTAAGAAACAATCTATCGGTAAATTTGCCTCGGCATACGGCAAGTTTCGGCTTTTCGTTTTGGAGCAGCGTTATTTGCCACGATGGGCAGTTGTTGTTATAGACCTTAGCATCTGTCTGCTTTCCTTTATACTTGCCTTCCTTATACTTAAGGATACTCCTATAAAATTTTACAATGTTTTAAGCTTGACCGAGAAAGCATTGGTACTAGTCTCGCTTCATTTACTTTGCTTTCTTTTATTCCGCACATATTCCGGCATTATTAGACATAGCACCTTTACAGACGTTTATAGGTTAGCCTTGGCGACGGGCTCTGTAATATTAATTGCAATAGTGGGAAACATTATCTATCAGATTATTACTGGGGATAGGATTTTCCTGACGACGGGACTTTTGCTTTACGCATTCTTTTCCTTGACGCTTTTAATAGCTTTTAGGATAACAGTTAAGGAGATATATCGGTTTTTGAGAGCGGCGGCGTCCACAAATTTTAAGAAACGGGTGGTTATCTTAGGGATAGACGATCAAACTATCTCGCTGACGCAGGCCATGCTTATGGATACTACTTCCGAATTTAGACCTGTCGCGTTTTTAAGTTCCAAGGAAAAGCGTAAGAATTTTAAGATTATTGACTTACCAGTTCTTTATTCCGAAGGACCTTTGGATAACACCTTGCAGAAGATCAATGCCCAATTTGAAATTGACGGAATCCTGATAGTAAGCGACTTATTTACAGTACCTGAGAAGAACTCCATTGCGGAAAGCTGTTTTAACCTAGGGTTGGATGTTTATAACCTTGCTATGCCAGAGCAGTGGAAAAAGAGTAGCGATATGCAGATCCGGATTGCACCATTGCAGATAGAGGATCTTTTGGAACGCAATAAGATTGAGATAGATACAAAGCTGATAGCGGAAGACCTTTACGGTAAAACTATATTAGTAACGGGGGGAGCTGGAAGTATAGGTAGTGAATTGGTGCGACAGATGGCTGTATGGCATCCCAAAAAGCTCATTGTTCTTGACTGCGCGGAAAGTGCCCTACACGAAATTGACGTTTATTTAAAGAAAAATTATCCAGACTTAAGCTATCAATGCTATCTGGCCGACGTTACCCAACGGGGTCGCATGGAGGGTATATTTGCCAAATTTAATTTTGATTTAATATATCATGCGGCAGCGTATAAACACGTGCCGATGATAGAGAAGCATCCCAGAGAAGGGATTCGAAACAATATAATGGGAACCCGTATTTTGGCAGAATTGGCCTGCCAATACGGATGCCAACGCTTTGTAATGATTTCCACAGACAAGGCTGTGAACCCTAGCAATGTTATGGGAGCCACGAAAAGAGCTGCTGAAATGTATGTGCAGGCGCTGCAACGAAAGCCTGGGGTAATCACAAAATTTATAACCACCCGTTTTGGGAATGTACTGGGCAGCAATGGTTCGGTTATTCCATTTTTTAAAAAACAGATAGCGGATGGTGGGCCGGTAACCGTGACCCATAAAGATATAATCCGTTATTTTATGACCATACAGGAAGCCTGCCAATTGGTTCTACAAGCTGGAACGATGGGAAAGGGGGGCGAGATATTTGTATTTGATATGGGGAAACCTGTTCGAATCCTCGATATGGCAGAGCGGATGATAAAATTGAGCGGGCTGCAACCTTATGTGGATATTCCTATTGAAATTACCGGGTTGAGGGAAGGAGAGAAGCTATATGAGGAATTGTTGAATAACGGGGAATGTACTTTGCCCACCTACCACCCAAAAATAATGGTGAGTGGGGTTGTGGAATATGAATATGAGCCTGTATGCCAAGCTCTCGCCGAGTTAGATATAATGATTAACCAAGTGGGGAAGAAGAAGCATATCATAAAAAAGTTAAAAATGTTAGTGCCGGAGTTTATTAGTCAGAATTCTATTTATATGGATTTGGATTAGGCGATGGGTATTAGGCGATGGGGATTAGGGATTAGGGATTTGTTGATTGGTGCTTCGACTGCGCTCAGCATGACAGTTTTGGGATATGTTGATTGGTGCTTCGACTGCGCTCAGCATGACAGTTTTAGGATTTGTTGATTGGTGCTTCGACTGCGCTCAGCATGACAGTTTTGGGATTCGTTAATTCGGGATTCGTGATTTGTTGTTTTGGGATTTGGGATGGGGTTAGGAAGGGAGAAAATTTTAGTCGAGAATAAAGAGCCCAAATATGACAAACATTGAAAATTGAAATTGGGAATGCTAGGGAAGAAAGTTTATATTTGCAAAAAAATACTAAATGAAAGGATTTGTAGCTAAAGTTTTGCTGTTATTAATGATTATGGTTTTAGGGGCGTCTTGTGTGTCTAGAAAGAGAATTGTTTATTTTCGTGATTTAGAGGAACGCAAGGCTCTTGTTGATAGCGTTCAGAATACCTTTAAAATACAGCCGGATGATTTACTTAGCATTGAAGTTTCAGCCTACGATCTAAACGCGGTGCGCCCTTTTAATCTAGGGGGTGGTTCTCGTCTTCCTACTGACGGTCCTAGCGGTGCAACAACTTCAACACAACAGGGGTATTTAACCGCGCAGGACGGTACTATAAATATGCCCGTTTTGGGCACTATAAAAGTGGCCGGACTTACCCGTGCGGAATTGAGTGATCTTTTAGTAAAGCGTATATCGGAATATGTAATCAGTCCTATTGTCACTATTAGAATAATGAATTTTAGAGTAAGTGTTCTCGGAGAAGTTGGAAACCCTGGAACTTTTAATGTACAAGGAGAGCGGCTTACCTTGCCTGAGGCCTTAGGTTTAGCTGGAGATATGACTTTATTTGGTCGTAGGGATAATTTGTTGGTTATTCGCGATAATGGAACTACTAAGGATTATAAGTATTTGGATATACGGGAGTCTTCCTTTTTAAATAGTGATTATTATTATTTACAACAAAATGATGTTGTTTATGTGGAACCAAATTATGCCCAAATTCAGGGGAGTAGTTTTAATAGAAATACTACCCTTTATTTCAGTATTATTTCCTTGTTGATTTCAGTTTTGGTTATTGCTTTTAAGTAGGATAGTTTGTGAATGATTGTCCCGATAGATTTAGGGATTGTAAGTATTTTAATTAGTGAATTAGTGAATTAGTGAATTTGTTAATATGTTGCTTTACCACCCAACAACCAACAACCATCAACTATAAAGATAAAGAATGCAGGATTTGCCACAGAACGAAATTGAGGAACAGGAATTGACACTGCGGGAGCAGTTGGAAAGTTATTTACGGTATTGGCCTTGGTTTGTAGCTAGTGTGCTGGTTATGTTGGTAGGGGCTTATATTTATTTGCGATATACTGTTCCACTATACCAAGTAAAGGCTACTATCCTTATTAAAGACGAAAAAAGCAATGAACTATCTGAGCTTGCCGCCTTCCAAGATTTAGGAATGAGTTTTTCTACTTCTGAGCTGAACAATGAATTGGAAATACTACGCTCTAAAACACTGACCGAAAGAGTTGTTGATAACCTTAACTTAGTAGTGCGATATTATAAGGTAGGAAACATACGCGATGCGGAAGTATTCGATAATAGACCCTTTGATTTAAAAGTAATTCCAAATGCAGGCAAAAAGGGAACGCCAAATGGGTTTTTCTATATTGCGCCCATCTCCACCACTCAATACACTTTAAAATCTGAAGGGCAGCGAGGCGAAACCTATGCCTTTGGCAAGCCTATAAATTTTCCTTGGGGAACCATAGTTGTTTCCCCCAATTTAGCTGTATTAAATGAAAATCTCGAAAATACTGAACTTAGGGTATTGATCCAGAACCGGGACGCCGTGGTAGGGAGCTTACGAAGTGGTATAACTGCGAGCCAAGTAAGCAATGGAAGCAGTGTTATTTTGCTCCAATTAGTTTCGCCAGTACCAGAAAAGGCTAGAGCTATTTTAAACGAATTAATACAACAATACAATGAGGATGCCATAAACGATAGGAATATGGTATCCAGAAATACTGCAAATTTTATCCAAAGTCGATTGGAAATTATTACGGGCGAGTTAGATAGCGTTGAAACAGGCAAGGTAGAATTTAAAGAGGAAAATCGTCTTACTGATATTACGGCCGAGGGTCAAATGTTTTTACAAGATGCAAGCACGTTCAACAAATTGCAGCTGGAGGTAGAGACCCAAATTGCCTTGGTAAATACCATGGAAGAGTATCTAAAAAATGGGAATACGGCGGATTTATTACCAGCCAATTTGGGAGTTGAAAAAGAGGGCTTTACATCGCAGGTAGCAAATTACAACCAATTAATATTGGAGCGCAATAAGCTGATGCAGAGCAGTACCGCTAAAAACCCTTTGGTGATAGGATTAGACAAACAAATAGGCGAAATGCGCCAGAATATAAGAGCGAGCCTTAGCAACGTTAAAAACGGGCTGCAAATACAAAGAGGCAGACTGCGAGGACAGGAAGCAAGGATTGGCGGAGAAATATCTGCTATACCAAGGAAGGAGAAACAGTTTAGAAGCATAAGCAGGCAGCAGGAAATAAAGGAGGCGCTCTATCTTTACTTATTACAGAAAAGGGAGGAAACTGCAATTTCGCTTGCAGTAACCACGCCAAAGGCAAAGGTTGTGGATAGTGCTTATAGCCAAGGAGGTCCAGTATCTCCAAAACGGCAAATTATCCTTTTGGCAGCTTTAATATTAGGACTGATACTTCCTTTCCTGGTAATTTATATTAAGCAATTACTTGATAATAAAATTAGAAACCGTGCTTATGTGGAGCGCAAGGGTGGTAGTATTCCGATAGTTGGGGAAATTCCAGAATTGAGCAAGAAGGACGAGGAATTGATAAAAGAGAATGACTACTCCGTATTGGCCGAATCCTTTAGGATTTTAAGGACAAACTTACAATATTTGGTTCTTAATAAGCAGGAGAAGACAGCTAACGGGAAGGCAATTTTTGTTACGTCAACCGTAAAAGGGGAAGGAAAGACATTTGTATCTGCCAATCTCGCAATCACATTGGCAAATAGCGGGGCGAAGGTAATTTTGGTGGGCGCCGATATTCGGAATCCGCAATTGCAACGTTATATTGACGGAAGTTTTGAAAATAAGGGAGTTGTAGAGTATTTGGTCTATAAGGATACGGATATCCATAATTATTTACAGCCTTCTAAAACTATAAAGAATTTATGGTTAATGGTATCGGGAACCATCCCTCCCAATCCGGCGGAACTTTGGATGCAGGATAGGGCAGGCGAACTTTTTGCAGAGCTTGTAAAGGATTTTGATTATGTGGTAGTAGATACGGCACCTTCGATGTTGGTGACAGATACTTTGCTTATTAACCAATATGCTGATATAACCCTATACACTCTAAGAGCGGGGTATACAGAGAAAAAACTTCTTGGCTTCCCATTGGAAAATGAACGCAACAAGAAATTAAAGAATGTGGCTTTTGTGCTTAATAACGTAAGTATGGCCAATTTTGGTTATGGCAATAAATACGGGTATACATACGGACAGCAAAAAGTTAGCTTTTGGCAGAAAATTTTTAATAGGTAGGTTTTTTAATTAGTGAGTTAGTGAGTTAGTGAGTTAGTGAATTTGTGTCCCGATCGCTATCGGGATTGTGAGTCTTTTAATTTGTGCGCTTAAATCTCAGGATGACAGATATGTTAGTTTGTTAATTTATTTTTTGACGCCTAATTTTTAGTGTTCCAATAATATCTGTTTTGCAAACTTTTAAAAATATTATTAAAATGCAATTTATTGGTAAGTTAAAAACATTAAAAATTATTTTTTTTTTATTTATACCTACTTTAATCTGGTCACAAGAATTGGATATAAAAGGTAAAGTGGAAGCAAAAACAATTCTTGCCAACGAAGACGAAAATCCTTTTTGGTTTCACACAAATACCGACTACTCAGTAAGCGAACTTACTAATTTTTCTGCAACTGCCGAGCTTGCTGGTAGCTTGACGTTTTCCTCTTTCAAAATTAATGCTGGTGGAGCAGTTTATGGTAGAGACGGTGTGGAAGATGCTGTGCAACGTAGAGATTTGTATGCCCAATTTGAAAATTCTTGGCTTTTAGTAACAGTTGGAGCAAAAAAGCGAGCAGTTTTACTTGACGGTCTTTCCTCTACAAATCAGAATTTTTTGTGGTCTGGAAACGCAAGACCCTTGCCTGGGCTTATTTTGGAAGCGAACAATCCGTTTAAAATTTCAAAAACTTTTTCTGTGGATTGGGGAATTGCCCATTATCAGTTAAACGATACCCGTTATGTAAAAAACCCTAATCTTCACTATAAAAGACTCGGAATAATAACCAACTTTAATGAAAAGCAAAAGCTAACGCTAAGGGTTCAGCATTTTGCGCAATGGGGAGGCACCTCTCCAGAAATCGGGAAACTGAAAAGTGGGTTTAAGGATTTTGTAAATGTCTTTTTTGCCCATAATACGGAAGAAATTGGTGTTGAAAATGAAACTATCAATAAATTGGGTAATCATTTGGGAAGCCTATTTATGAATTATGAATTAAAAAATAAGTTCGGGGAGTTTTCTATTTATCACGATCATTATATTGAGGACGGTTCGGGGACTCGGTTTGCAAATTTTCCAGATGGTCTTTGGGGTCTATATTTTAAACCTAATAATCAGAAAATCATAGCTTCAATTCTGTATGAATATATAGATACTGTGGATCAAAGTGGTATTTCCGTTGGGAGTGGGAGAGACAACTATTTTAGTAATTCAATTTATAGAAGTGGCTGGACTTATGAAGGGAATATAATCGGTATTCCTTTTATGTTGTATGACAAAAACTTGCCATTATCCACAATTAGTTCAAGGTTTATCAGCAATAGATCGAAGACGCATCATATTGGTATTGCAGGCAAATTAAAAATGCTAGAATGGCAACTTAAAACTACTTATACAAAATATTTGGGTACTTACGGAAGACCATTAAATCCTGAATTAAAAGCGTATTACAATTACGGCTCTTTAGCCTATAAAAATGAAAAATTAGGTACCTTTAAAGTGATGGGTGGGGTCGATTTTTCAAATGTTTCAAGTACAGTAGTTGGCGGTGGAATTGAATATTCCTATTCATTTTAAACTTTTGTTATTCTTTAATTTTCTCGAAAGTTTAGGTCTTCCTATCTTTTTTAAAAAATGGTTGCTGTTTCATTTGGTAATACTGAAAATAGAGGTTAATTTTGTCCTTAATTTAAAATTAATATAAATAACAAAACAATGAAAAAATTGATTTTAGTGTTTGCAGCCGTTTTGGCAATTAGCTGTGGCGACAACAAAAAAGAAGAAAAAACTGAGTTGAAAATCGGTACTCAAGTAGAAGAAGCCGCTCCAGCTCAAACAACTGATGCTTCGGAAGCCATCATTAACATTACTGGTAATGACCAGATGAAATATAACATGACCGAGATTCGCGTTAAAGCTGGTCAAAAAGTAAAACTCACTTTAAAGCATGTTGGTACAATGCAGAAAACTGTAATGGGTCACAATTGGGCACTTCTTACTCAAGATGCTGATATGGCCGCTGTGGGACAAGCTTCTGCAACTGCAGCTGACACTGATTATATCCCTGCTGATATGAAAGATAAATTTATAGCCCACACAAAAATGCTAGGTGGTGGTGAGAGTGATACTATCGAGTTTGATGCTCCAGCTCCAGGAACCTATACATTTATGTGTACTTTTCCAGGACACTATGCTTTGATGCAAGGAAAGTTTATTGTGGAATAGACGTAAGGTTAGAAGTACGAGGTACGAAATAAGAAGTACCTAATAAATTAAAAAGCTGCAATTTTTATTGTAGCTTTTTTCATTTATTAGCTTTCTTAAACAGAAAACCAAGAGGTAATATCAGAAATATAAAAAGATACCATCCCGTTATCAACCCAATGATTGTAACTATTGCTGCGGCAACCATTAGATAAATCTTTGTACTTCCTTTCATTAAGAATTATTAGTTATTCGAAATTGACTTTGATTTTTTTGATTAGGCATTAGGCATTAGGTTTGGGGTAATTTAAGCCTCGTCGTCTCCATAGATTAATTCAATAAAATCTATTTTTGGGATATCGCCGAAATATTCATTTATCTCGATATCCTTTAATAAATCTGAAACATCTTCCTTTTCATAACGGGCTCCTTCTAAAAGTTTTTCAAGATTTTCAACGGGTTCTTTTCCGAAGAAATCTCCAAATATTTTAAATTCTTTGATGTGGCCTTTTTCAACAAAAATCCGAAGATCTATTTCCCCAATAGGGAAGCGTTTGCTGCGTTGAATGTTGAATTTGGGTGAACGCCCGAAGTTCCAATCCCAAGTGTCATATTTCTCTTCTTTTAGCTTATGAACGGCTTTCCATTCTTCTTCAGTTAAATGATAGCTTTCAAAAGGCTCGCTTTCTTCGTAAAGTCCTTCCAATAGAAGCTGTCTAAATTCCTCAATCTTCAATGGCTGCTTTAGGAATTCAGAAATATTAGCAACGCGACTCCGAACCGATTTGTGACCTTTGGATTCTATCTTACTCATCTTTACGTTTAGCGCGTTTACAACTTCGCCTAAATCTGTATTTAGTAAAAGTGTGCCGTGGCTTACCATTCGTTTTCCTGTTGAAAATTGCGCTGTGCCTGAAATTTTCTTTTCGTCCACTTGGATATCGTTGCGACCTTTTAGTTCGGCATTAAGTCCGAGGTTGTTTAAAACCTTGATTACAGGAGCTGTGAACTTCTTAAAATTATTTAGACTTTTTATATCGTGGTTGGTGATGAAACTGAAATTTAGATTCCCAAAATCGTGATAGACTGCGCCACCGCCGGAAACTCTTCTCACTACGTGAATGTTGTTTTTATTAACGTATTCGTGATTTATTTCTTCCAGAGTGTTCTGGTTACGGCCAATAATGATAGAGGGTTCATTTATGTAGAATAACAGATAGTCATTTTCTGCGCTAAAATTACGTAGTGCATATTCTTCCAAAGCTAGGTTGAGACGTGGGTTGGTGTTGCCTTCGTTTTCTAAGAAAATCATGATTTTTTAGTTTTAGCAAAGGTAATTTTTTAAATGGTGAATTTGTGAGTTAGTGAATTTGTTAATTTGTGAGTTTGTGAGTTTGTGAGTTTGTGAGTTTGTGAGTTTGTGAGTTTGTGAGTTTGTGAGTTTGTGAGTTTGTGAGTTTGTGAGTTTGTGAGTTTGTGAGTTTGTGAGTTTGTGAGTTTGTGAATGTGTGAGTTTGTTAATTCGGGATTTTGTAATGAGTAACTAGGAATAAGAGATAAGAAACAAGAAAAAAGAAAAAAGACAAAGGAACCAAGAACTAAGAAAAGAGAACCAAGAAACGCGAAACAAGAAATATTGAAGTTTGATTTTAAAATTTATAATCGAGTTTAATTCCTCCAAACCAATTTCGTGGTGTGCCGGGATAGTAGTATCGTGGTTCTGCGTTTCCGAAGGCGGTTGCGTTTATCAATATTGAAGAAGCGTATTTTTCATTTGTAAAGTTGTTAATTCCTACGTTCAGGTTTAAGGAAAGTCTTTTTGAAAGTTCTTTTTTATAGGAAGCTTTTGCATTTAGAACGATGTATTTCTCTGAATATAGTAGATTGGCATCGTTTAGAGGAATCTCACCAATATGAAGAAAGTTGGTGTTGAGTTTAAAATTTCTAAAACCAAAATTGAATCCGCCATTGATCTTTTTGTTAGGTACTCCGGTAAGTTGGTTTCCTGAATAATCATCTTCTGCATCCACAAAATCTATAAATCTATGATTGGTGAATTCAGCATTGAAGTAGGGTGAAATATAAATAAATTCATCAATAGGTTGAAAATAGGAAAGCTGAAATTCAATTCCTTTGTGTTCAGTTTTTCCTGCATTTCGGCCAATATATTGGTCGTCGCCCACACGGTCTGCAACCAGCAAATCGTCAATATCTAAAAGGTAGGCGTTCACTTGAAAGTGAAGCTTTCTTTTAAAGAGGAATAGCTCGCTACCCACTTCATAATTAAAACCTTTTTCGGGTCCCAACTCTGGATTTATAATGCCTTCTGGAGTTAAAGTTTCTTCGATGGATGGATAATTAAATCCACGGCTGAAATTGAAAAATGAAATTACATTTTCAGTGAATTGATAGCTAAGATTTACGTTGGGAGCAAGGATAGGATTGAAATCTCGATTGGCGCTTTTATTTGCTTCTCCTAGATTGAAAACATCATTAAACTGATAATTTGTTTTGTTGAAGTTAAGGCCAAACTGAGCTTTAAATTTTTCAGTAAAGGGTAAAGTTACAGTTGCAAATACATTCAAGTTATCTCTCTTTTCAATATTATCACTAAGCAAATCGCCTTTAAGACTGCCGTTGCCATTGTTTTCCTTATATAGGTTTGCAATGGTTTTCCAGATGTATTCATCTTTATAAAACTCACCACCAAAACTGAGGTTCGCCTTGTTTTTTAGAAATATGAAATCTTTAGCAAAAACCGTTCGAGCGCCGTAGCCATTGGTGAATTCATCTAAAATATTAAAAGGTCGCGGCTCGTAATGATCTAAGTAGGTATAGAAAACAGAGCTTGTATTACTGAAGTTTTCAGAAAAGAGATGCGTAAAACTTAGCCCTGTCAATAATTGTTTATTGTCCTCAAAGCCTTGGGCTTCCTTCCACGTAAAAGCTGCTTGCGAAGGATCTTCCTCAAAAGCGGTTTTGCCAATAGAACTAGGTATTTGCGCAAAATAATCTACATAGTTTATTAAAAGACTTATTTCATTTTTAGGATTGAATGAATACTTGGAGTTC
Organism: Aequorivita sublithincola DSM 14238; assembly: GCF_000265385.1. Classification (NCBI taxonomy): domain Bacteria; kingdom Pseudomonadati; phylum Bacteroidota; class Flavobacteriia; order Flavobacteriales; family Flavobacteriaceae; genus Aequorivita; species Aequorivita sublithincola. Next base: position 3,133,293 of record NC_018013.1, on the reverse strand, counting down.
AACAAAAACGTTTTTCTATTATAATCACTATTCTCCCGAAACCCTTCTGTTTGCAGATGATCGTAGTTAATATTTAAGGAAAATTTTTCTGTGGAAGTTGCAGCAGAAATTGAATTTTTAATCAAGCCGAAAGAACCAACCGTTAAATTACTATTGAAAGTAGTTTCGTCAATTTTCGCTGTTTTCGAGTTGAGTAATAATGTACCTCCTAAATTGGTGCCGTATTGTGTGGCTTTTGGACCTTTTACGATTTCAAGGGATTGTAAATCTTCGGGATCAAAGACGTCGATTGCTGTTTCGCCAATGCCGTTGGTTATTGGGATTCCGTTGAAATAGGCACGGATTTTATTAGTGCCATAAAGTGTACGCGAGCCTACACCGCGAATCACGATTCTATTGGTATTGATTGCGCCACTTTGAATAAAAACTCCAGGCACTTCATTAATTGCCGAATTGATATCTATAGGGCTGTATTGTTCAAACTTTTCAGCAGTTACTTTGTCCGTGGGAATGATAACCTTACTTTCTTTTTGATAGGTTGAGGAAAGAATTACTTCCTCAAGCTTTTCAGATTTTGAAAGTGGAGCAAGTTCAAACACCATATTGTTTGCAGTTATATTGAAGATGCCAACATAGAAATCTGGATGTTCTAAACTTATTTTGAGAGGCAGTTTATAATTTCCGTGAATAACGAACATTCCGTCTGGATTTGTTTCGGAAATTTTGTTCCCATTAACAAAAACCCAAACCTTATTAATAGGCTCATTTGATGAATCAAATACAAAACCCTGTAAAACCTGTGCCTGCAAGCAATTAAAAAAAGCGGTTACAAACATAACCGCTATTGTTTTTTGAAGAAGGAACTTCATTTTTTTTATTTTTTATTTAGCGAAAAGCGAAGAGTCAAGAATCAGGAGCCAAGGCTTATTTACTTATTCCCAAATTCACAAATTCACTGATTCCAAAATTCACTGATTCACAAATTCACTACTTAGAATAACTAACTTTCCAAATAACATTTCCAGCATCATCATTTACCAGCAAATCACCCTTTGGGGTAACGGTTACATCCACTGGACGGCCGTAAACATCACTTTTATTTTTATCAGCTATAAATCCTGTGAGGAAATCTTCAGGTTGTGAAGCCGGTTTTCCATTTTCAAATGGAATGAAAACAACTTTATAACCTGAAAGTATAGAACGATTCCAAGAGCCATGTTGCCCCACAAACAAACCATTTTTATATTTGGCAGGAAAAGTTTCCGCATCGTAAAAAGTCAATCCCAAGGAAGCTGTATGCGGTCCAACGGAAACATCAGGAACTATTGCCTTTGCAACTAAATCTAAACCTTTTCCATCCATTCGTGGATCTTTTAACTGACCAAAATAAGAATAAGGCCAGCCGTAAAATCCGCCTTCCTTAACACTAGTAACGTAATCTGGGACCAAATTGTCGCCAAGTTTGTCCCGTTCATTCACAGCGGTCCAAAGCTCACCCGTTATAGGATTCCAGTCCATTCCCACTGGATTTCGCAAGCCACTAGCATATATTTTTTCGTTTTTACCGTCAAGATCAACGACCAGAATATTCGCACGACGAAATTCTTCGTCCATACCGTGTTCCGCAACATTACTGGCAGAACCTACAGAAATATATATCTTGTCTTTGGCTTGATTCATTATAATATTTCGAGTCCAATGATTATTGTAACCACCCGCAGGAAGTTCAACAATTTTTTCACCTTTGGAATCTTTAAGAGAAAGCTGCCCTTCTTTGTATGGATATTTATAAAGTCCGTCTGTATTGGCAACGTAAAAGCTATTACCAATAACCAACATCCCGAAAGGTTGTTTTAAATCTTCTAAGAATGTTTCACGCACTTCCGCTTTTCCATCGCCATCTTTATCGCGCAACAAAGTAATTAAACCTGCGCTGCCACGAGTATTCGCTTCACATACAAACATATCACCATTTGGAGCAATGTACGTCCAACGTGGATTTTTAAAACCATCGGCAAATTTTGTAACTGTAAAACCTGCGGGTGCGTTAGGCATCTTGCCTTCTGGCCAATCCTTCATATTATTGGTATTGGCGACTGATTTTGTAGCGAAAGGTTTGGGTAAAATAATTGGTCCCAAAGCAGTTTGAACGGTATCAGCTTCTTGCATTATTTGAGTGGAGGCAATGGCTTGAGATTTTTTTTGTTCAGATTTGCAGGAATAGAAAGTGATGGAGAGTAATACAGATAATAGGAGAAATTTTTTCATAATTTTAATTTGAACTAAAAATAGCCAATAAGGATTCGATTAGTGGGAAGTAGTAGAAAGTTTAATGAATTTTTAACTTGATGGAAAGGTGAATTGGTGAGTTAGTGAATAGGTGAATAGGTGAATAGGTGAGTAAGTGAATAGGTGAGTTAGTGAATAGGTGAGTTAGTGAATAGGTGAGTTAGTGAATAGGTGAGTAATTGAATCGGTGAGTATGTGAATAGGTGAGTAGGTGAGTATGTGGGTAAGTGAGTCTGTGAGTAAGTGTCCCGATAGCTATCGGGACTGTGAGTAGGTGGACAATATTTAATTGTTTCAAATTGAATTTATTCATATATAATTCTACGAATTCACAGATTCACAGATTAACAAATTCACGCATTCACAAATTCACCATTTAAAAAAATTATCTTTGCGCTCTATGAGTAGATTGGTTCAAATAGCGGTTTTACCTCGGCAACAGGAAGATTTAGATTATATATTGGAGATTGCTTTGGAAAAAGAAAAACTTCGTAAAGATGGAATTAGTGATTGGAGAATCCGCAAGCGATCTATTGATGCAAGACGAAAACCGATAAAACTAAATCTTCAGATTGAATTATGGTTGAAGGATGAAAAGCGAGAAATCATTCCGCCGTTTATTCCGCAAAATGTTTCTTCTGCTAAAGAAATAGCAATCATTGGTGCGGGCCCTGCGGGCCTTTATGCTGCACTTAGAGCAATTGAAGCAGGGTTGAAACCTATCATTTTTGAACGCGGAAAAGACGTTCGCGAACGTAGAAGAGATCTTGCTGCAATAAACAAGGAACAAATTGTAAATCCAGAAAGCAATTATTGTTTTGGCGAAGGCGGTGCAGGAACCTATTCCGACGGAAAACTTTATACGCGTTCAAAAAAGCGTGGCAACGTGCTTAAAGCTTTGGAATGGTTTGTTCACTTTGGCGCAGATGAAGATATATTAGTAGATGCGCATCCGCACATTGGTACAAATAAACTTCCTAAAATTATTACTTCAATGCGAGAAACAATTATTGAAAATGGAGGGGAAGTGCATTTCAATACGAAAATGACAGATATAAGGTTGAGAGATGATGCTATTGAAGCCATTCAAATAAATAATAAAGAATGGCTTGAGTTTGATAATGTAATCCTTGCTACGGGTCATTCGGCGCGTGATATTTTCTATTTACTTCACGAAAAAAACATTAAAATTGAAGCCAAACCTTTCGCTATCGGCGTTAGGGTGGAGCATCAGCAGGAACTTATAAACTATATTCAATATCATGGGGAAGATGACAATCCATATCTCCCACCAGCAAGTTATGCTTTGGTAGAACAGGTTGATGAACTTGGAGTTTATTCATTTTGTATGTGTCCCGGCGGAATTATTGCGCCTTGCGCCACGGAACAGGAAGAGGTGGTCACCAACGGTTGGAGTCCTAGTAAACGCAACAATCCGTATGCAAACTCAGGAATTGTAGTAAGCGTAGAACCGAAAGATTTGCCGAATTATAAGGAAGGAGATCCGTTTGTGTGTCTCGATTTTCAAAAAGAAGTTGAAAAACGTTGTTGGGAAGCAGGAGGGAAGACTCAAAAAGTTCCTGCCCAAAGAATGATTGATTTTGTGGAAGGAAAAATTTCAGAAGATTTTCCGAAGACATCTTACCAACCTGGAATTGTTGCCGCAGATTTGAATGAAGTGCTTCCTTCACTTATTTCAAAACGTTTAAAGAAAGCATTCGTAGCTTTTGGAAAAAAGATGAATGGATATTATACAAATCAAGCCGTGCTACACGCGCCAGAGAGTCGGACTTCTTCACCTATAAGTATTCCAAGAAATCCTGACACTTTGGAACACGTTGAAGTAAAAGGGCTATACCCTTCTGGCGAAGGTGCTGGGTATGCGGGAGGTATTATTTCTGCGGCCATTGATGGGATTAATTGTGTGGATGCTATTTTTAATAAAAGGTGAGTATGTGAATAAGTGAATTCGTGAGTTCGGGAGTTTGTAGTTTTAAAATCTGATATATAGGACATTTGAAGTTAATTTCACCTATTCACCCATTCACCCATTCACCTATTCACAAAAAAAAGGCCACCTCTCGGCAGCCTTCATATATATTCTTCTGAAAAAAATTACTTTATCTCTAGCAATTCCAATTCAAAGGTTAAATCCTGACCAGCAAGTGGGTGATTGGCATCTACGATTATAAAATCATCTTTTACATCGGCAACACGAAGTTGGCGCTCAGAGCCATCAGGGTTTTTAGACATAAGTCCCATTCCTACTTCTGGCTTTATTTCCTGTGGTAGGTTTTCATTAGGTATTTTTTGGAAAAGCTCTTTTTGAACTTCGCCGTAAGCTTCTTCTTTAGGGATGGTTATGGTTTTCTTTTCATTCACTTTCATATCCACCAATCCTTTTTCAAAACCAGGTATTAAACGGCCTTCACCGAGTTTTACCTCAAGTGGTTCGCGTTGAATTGAACTGTCGAACACCTGTCCGTCGTTCAGTTTTCCTGTGTAATGAAGTTTTACGGTTTCATTTCCTTGTACTTGACTCATAATTTTGTTTTTTCAATTATTGTTCAATAAGTGGCAAAACTATGGGTTTCAATGCCCAATTCCACGAAATAGGGCGATAAATAAGGTGGTTTAAGGAAATATTAACGTCTTTTTTATTCAGAATTCATTGGTTTCCAATTTCTTAAATTATATAGAAGTTTGTTTTACTGCTTTAAATTTGAAGAATATTTAGAAATATTGATTAATTTAATGGCTGAATTCAAAAAATAATTTTTATGACAACCAAACAATATATTCAATCTCTTGAATTGCAGGATCCAGTAATGGCCTTTCCCGCACCGCGAGTTACTCGAAGTCAAAATTCTGATGTGCCAAAGACATCGGATAGTGAGCAATCTTTTTTAGCAGATAAAACCATAGTTTCCTTTGCTGCTGGCGTTAGTCAACAATCTCGGAAAGATGTTTTGAATTGTACGCTAGTTGCGCAGATGGTAGCCAATAAAAAATACTCTTCGGAAGATAAGGATGCTATTAATTGGTGTAAAGAATATGTAAAAGTGCTTTCAAATTTGGGATGGGTATTAGAAGGCGGTGATGTAAATACTTATGAAGCCAAAGGCAGTATTTTAAAGGTAGAGAATGTGGTTATAGATATTTTAGTTAGTGCATTTGGCAATAGTTTTATCGGGTTAATAACAAAAACCCTAAACGCTCTTAAAACTAAAAAGGAAAGTAAAAATCTCATTGCTTTTGAAGCAAATAGCATGCCTTTGCAGAAAAGTTGTTTTCAGTTGGCCGCTGCTGTGGAAAAAAATGATACGGTTATGCTTCAGGTTGGCACCTTCTTGCTTACGTCCAGTACCAAAATGAAGCATATTTTGTTTTTTGAATTTGCCCAAGACAAAACCAAATTAGAATACATAAACCGTCGAGCTACCTTAAATATTGAGAGTTTTGCGAAAAACAGGAATGATGTTTTAGCCTTAATTCAGAATAAAGTAGGGGATTATATTTCTGAAATAGATTTATATAGCCGATAAAACTTTATTTGCCACTACAAATTGACAACGTCCATACTCAATAGCATAATTGAAGAACCCCAATTCGGAGAACATTCGGTATTGGAAGCTATTGTTAAATATCCACAATTGTTAAACTCAGACAATTGGCAGATTATGGATGATTGGAGACATCAACAGCAGGGGGAGTATTATAATCGTGCTCTTTTTTTACTGAAATTAGTATCAAAAGTATCAAAGATTCAAGATCAAATTGAAGACGAAAACTTATTGTTGAAGACAGAACGAGAGGATAGCCTAATTCATATTAAAACGGCGAATGCTTTTTTGAATGCAGACCAAACGCCAAGTGCTATAGAAGAATACCTTAAAGCAATGCAAGTTGCTATTAAAAATAAGGATCACAAAATTGTAAGGAATTTATTGCTACAACTTATAAACCTAATTCCCGAGTTTGATTTAAAAAGTGCACACGCTATACTTTCTAAACTTTCTGGCAATGCTTTTGTTTTAGAAGCCTTCCGCAGTTCTGTTTTAAATGAATTACAACATCAATTATATAATGGAATTCTTCGTATTTATATGGACAATCAGCCTGTTAATAGTGAAGCGCTTCTGCTTTTATTGCAGCATTTAAAGGGATTTGCTTATGGTGCGATGTTGAAACTTCCCACGGAATTACCAAATCCCGATTGTTTGGGAGTAGAACTGCTTAAGAAAATTCAAGTTGTTGAAAGTCAACAAGAAATCTCACAACAAGAAGGAGTAATTCCTGCAATTGACGAAGAAATGTTGATGTCCGCCTACCTAGGTGAAAAAGAAAAGCAGGAGGAAAATAGTCTTGAAACTAAAATTAAAAACCTTCAAATTGATTTTGATCGTTGGCTAAAGAACTATATGCTGAAAGATATTGAGCATGGTGATTATCCGTTGCTTTTTTTAAAAGATGTACAAGATGCCATTGGTAAGGACACGGTGCTTTGCATTCAGTTTATGGCAGGAGATGCTTTTGGAAAAGCAGCAAATTATTTTTTATTAATTACTAAAGAAGATGTAAAAGCAAATTATGCCGTAGACGAAAATATGCCTGCTGGGAATGTGGAAATTTCTAGTGAAGGAATAACAACAAATACTTCTGTACTTGCCTTTAACGTGCCTGATGTGCGAAAAGAAATTCAAGATACACCTTATGGCTATGAAAACTGTACCACAAAAGGTTTAGAACTGCTTGCCACAGATTCCGAAATGTTGTTAGGACCAATCACTCCATATTTGGAAGCCTATAAATTGGCTGGAAAAACTCACCTTATGATGCAGCCACATGGGGCGTATCATTATTATCCATTTCACCTTTTGCCTTATAAAGACGGTTTACTTTGCGATGAATGGTTAGTAACGAGCTTACCGAACTTACATTTATTAACATTAAAACAAAACTACGCAACTCCAGACATACAATTTGTTGAAATGGCATCCTTTGGTCTTGGTTATGCTAAAGCCTCAAAATTAAATATTCCAAAGCTTGCCAATGCTATTGCAGAAGCCAAAAAAGTTGCTAAAATATTTAAAAATAAGGCGCTTACAGATAAAAATGGCGATGCAACCGAAGCTAACTTTATAGAAGCTTTTACTGTTGCAAAACGAATACATTTATGTGCCCATGGTAAAATGAATGTAACGGCACCCGCATTTCAAAATGTACTTTTAATATCTTCAAAACATAATGGAGATGGGCTTCCCGCGTGGCAATTGATGGATCTGAATGCTGAAAATGTAGATTTGTTAACCTTAAGTGTTTGCGAAACAGCCTTGGGTAGGTTTGATGTTATGGATAATCTTCAGGGTATACCCGCAGCTTTCCTAAAGGCAGGTGTAGCTACTATAATCGGTAGTTTATGGGAAGCTGAAACTATGTCTTGCGAAACTTTTTTTGTTAGTTTTTATACAGCAATTAAAGAAGGAAAAAGTAAAAAGGAATCGTTTCAAATAGCACAGCGACATACCAGAAAAAATCATCCAGAGTATCGTGATTGGGGAAATTTCTTCTACCTAGGAGCGGTTGATTGAAATTTTTCATCATTAGTTAAGCATTTTATAAATTTCTTATAATACAGATATGGAAACTCAACTTATTTTTGAATTGGGCTGCACAAATATTCGGAACGTTCAAATAGCAATAGATAATATTGAAATAGACCAAGCGCTATGGATAAAGCAGAAGAACAGCAAATGGGAAATGGAATATTCTATTGTAGGAAAAAGGAATATAATTGTAACTATTATTATCACCGCTGAACAGAATGAAACCGCAACATTACAATTAAGAAGAAAAGGGGATCGTGAGAATATTGGCACATATTCTCTTAATGTAAAAAAAGACAATACGGCCGAAACAAAACTGGTTATATTTATAAATAAGCCATATACAGATCCGTTTATTTTCAAAAAAGATATTGAAGCAATGCCTTCACCAATACCGTACCCTTCTATGGCTGAGAGGCCTCCATCAGTCTCTAGGCAAACCCGTAGCCAAAATAAAAAGAGCATCCCTCCAGAAGCTAAGGATGATGGTAGTTTTGATGTTTTGGTGTTTTTTGCCACAGACCGTAATACATACTTAAAAAAGAACAAAATTAAATTTGGAGTGGAGCGTGGCGCTCTCAAATATGGCACTGTGTCGGTTAGTATTCCGAGGAATAGGAAACTAGGGGATATACCTCGTCCTAAATGGTGGAAATTGCAATTTCGCGAAAATGCTGATAAATATGTAATGATATTGGAGCAGAAAATTATAGCTAGAAATAAATTTTTCAGAAGCCTTAAGGAAACTATCGCAACTTCAGATGAAAAAGATGCTTTTGTTTTTATGCATGGCTATAACGTATCTTTTGATGAAGCCGTTATGCGTACCGCACAAATAGCCCATGATGTGAGTTTTAAAGGTGCACCTATATGCTACAGTTGGCCATCAAGAGCAAGCGTGGATGGTTATATAAGTGATTTGGACAATGTAGAATATAGTCACAAACACATTCTACAATTTTTAAAAGATTTACAGCAAGAAACAAAGGCCAAAAAACTACACTTAATTGCACATAGCATGGGCAATCGAGCATTAACAAGGGCTTTAGTTGAACTTCAAGAAGAAAATTATTTTAAAGAGGAAACTAAATTCACTCAAATTATACTTGCCGCACCAGATATAGATGCGCAGATTTTCATCAACGATATTGCTCCCATGCTTTTAGGAAGTACAACTGGTCAAGTTACACTCTATGTTTCTTCCAAAGATAAAGCTTTGGGATTTTCACGCAACTTGCGCAAGCACTTACGAAGAGCTGGTGACGGAGGAGAAAACATTGTATGTGCAAAAGGAATAGAAACCATAGACGCAAGCCAAGTAGATACTAATTTTATAGGCCATGGTTATTTTGCCGAAACTAAAAGCTTATTGGATGATATAACTACGATTCTTGAAAAGAACGAAACGCCTGACGAACGCAAATTAAAGTCAATAGTTAAAAATAATTTTACATACTGGACTTTTTAAAGTGAAAATTGATAAACGTCTTTGTTTAGTTTAATTTGGCTAAAATATTAAACTTTTCAAGTTTAAATTTCCACTTTTATTCATCCCTATATTTTTTGCGCGGTTCATTATCAAGGCAGTGGAAAGAATCAATACTGGAATGTGGCCTCACATCAATTGCTATTTCGTAAAGTGTTTAATTATAAATCTTGGTTGCCTGAATATAAATTTTTTAAAAGATTTTATTTTTATACATTTCCAACCTATTAAAATATTCCTAAACCTTATATTAGTTTTTTTAATTTTAAGTATATTATCAAATAATTCCTAATCTATATGTTAAAACAATTGACAAAATCTGAAGAACTTCTGGAAAGAAGAAAAAATGTAGTGCCTAACGGAGTTGGATTATTCAACACCACAACTGTAAGAGAGGCCAAAGGAGCAATTATTATTGACGAAGATGGTCGCGAGCTGATTGACTTTGCTGGAGGTATAGGTGTAGTGAATGCAGGTCATTGTCCCGAGCCTGTTGTAAAAGCAATACAAGAACAGGCTGCAAAATATATTCACACCAGTTTCAACGTAGTAACTTACGAACCTTATTTGGAACTTTGCGAAAAATTGGTTGAGATACTTCCTCATGGTGAACGAACCAAAGCAATGCTCGTTAGCACAGGGGCCGAAGCTGTTGAAAACGCAATTAAAATAGCACGCCAAGCTACCAAAAGACAGGGCGTTCTCTGTTTTACTGACGCGTTTCACGGCCGAACGTTAATGGCAATGACGCTTACCAGTAAAATTGATTATAAAATTAACTCTGGGCCATTTGCTCCAGAAGTTTATAGACTTCCATTCCCGAATTTTTATCGTTATCACGGTACTTTAGATATGGATGCTTTTGTAGCTAAAGAGCTAGAAAAACTTTGTGAGAGTGCAAAAAATCTAGTGGATCCAAATAGTTTGGCTGCTGTAATTCTAGAACCAATTCAAGGGGAAGGCGGTTTTAATCCTGTGCCACAAAAATATTTTGAAGGACTTCGTAAATTCTGTGATACTTACGGCATTATGCTTATTGCGGATGAAATACAAAGTGGCTTCGGAAGAGTAGGAAATTGGTCCAGTTGGCAGAATTACAACGTAACGCCAGATATTAGTACTTATGCCAAATCTCTTGGTTCCGGAATGCCAATTGCCGCCATTTTAGGTAGAGCAGAAATAATGGATGCCGCTGGACCAAGTACCATTGGTGGAACTTATATAGGCAATCCAATTTGTTGTGCGGCAGCTCTTGCAACCATCCAAATGATGAAAGATGAAAATCTAAACCAACGTGGTATTGAAGTCGGTCATATTATAGAGGAACGCTTTAAAAAAATGCAACAGAACCATCCAGAAATAGGCGATGTACGTGGAATGGGTGCTATGATGGCGATGGAATTTGTAAAGGACAAAGATCCACACCAACCAGATGGTGAGCTATGCGGCAAAATTGTAAAAGAATGTGCCGAAGAAGGCCTTATTATAATTAACGCAGGAACTTATAAAAATATAATTAGAGTGCTTTGCCCATTAGTAATTACGGATGAACAACTTCACAAAGGCCTTGACATTCTAGAAAACGTAATAAATAAATCAACCCAACACTAAAATATGAAGCCATTCACAATTGCAGGAATCCAAATGAGAGTTTCCGCCACCCAGAGCAATCTGGAAATGATGAAATTAAAACTAGATATTACAATGCACCTCTATCCGTCCGTGCAAATGGTTATGTTTAGCGAATTATGTGCGTACGGTCCTTTAACATATTATGCCCAGGAAGTTCCTGGGGCATTTGAAAAGGAAATGCAGGCTATGGCGAAAAAATATGCAATATGGCTTTTGCCGGGCTCAATTTTTGAGAAGGATGGCGATAAAATCTACAATACCGCCACTGTAATTAATCCAAACGGAGAAATTGTGACGCGTTACAGAAAAATGTTTCCCTTCTATCCTTTTGAAGTAGGCATTACTCCTGGTAATGAATTCTGCACTTTTGAAGTTCCAAATGTTGGAATCTTCGGAGTTTCCATTTGCTATGATATGTGGTTCCCAGAAACAGTCAGAACCCTTGCTGTTATGGGTGCCGAAGTAATTCTTCACCCCACAATGACGGGAACAATGGATCGAGAAATAGAACATTCCATCGCGCAAACAATGGCGGCAGTTAACCAATGTTTCTTTTTTGACATAAATGGTTTAGAAACTGGAGGTATTGGCTGTTCCACAGTTTGTGGTCCAGACGGAAGAATAATGTATAAGGCAGGTGCTACTGAAGAGATATTTCCTATTGAAATAGATATGGAACGCGTAAAACGAAGTAGAGAACTTGGTGTAATGCGTTTGGGGCAACCGCTTAAAAGTTTCCGAGACAATCTTGGCGATTTCAGTATTTACGCACCGGGAGCCAAACATCCCTATTTAGATTCACTGGGACCTCTAATTAAGCCAACAAAGGTGGACAAACTAGAGAAACTCAAAAAGTTGGAGAGCGAAATAGAACTTCCCGTAAGCGTAATGAGTTATAAAGGTGATCACAATGATAATTAGATGACTTATAAGTTTTTATAATTCAATCAAAACAAATTTTAATAACACTTAAATAAACTAACTATGGGAACAATGTCTACAAAACCGAAACCAGCAAACAGCAAGATGAAAGATTTTATCACTTGGTTCGAAATACCAGTACTAAATATGGAAAGAGCAACGAGCTTTTATAACCATATTTATGGTATAAAGATGAAAACAAATGAGGTAAAAGATTATGCGATGGCAATTTTTCCAGTGACAACTGGTATTGGCGGGGCTTTGGTAATGGGGCAAGGTTGTATTCCCAGTGAAACAGGTTCGTTAGTTTACTTGAATGGTGGGAGAAACCTTCAGCCCATTCTCGATAAAGTGGAAGAAGCTGGCGGCCGCATTATTATGCCAAAAACGAAAATTAGTGATGATGCGGGATATTTTGCTCTTTTCACAGATTCCGAAGGTAATAAGCTTGCAATTAATTCGAAAAAATAAAAGATGTCCAACAAAAAAAAGACTATTAGTGCTCCGTATTACAGTATAGGCCAACTACGCCTTGCCACTTGGCGAGATCTGAAAAGAGAAAGTGCGTCGCTAGCACAATCAAAAAAAGGATCAAAGTCCGAAGAAGAATATGTTGAGACAGTAAAGAGTTTTTTGAAGGACATTAAAACCATTGAACAATATTTTGTATATCCAGGGAAAATAAGGCTTGAGAAGCTTTGCCAAGCACTCAATAAAGAAGAATACGTTTCCTTAACGCACAATATTTCTGAAATAAACAGACAACTAGTAAGCGATGAATATTTAAAATATCCCACTTCTACTCATTCTGAAGATGGTGAGCCCGCTGGGGACGATATGCGTGAGCTTTCCTCTGGACAAAAGAAAAACTATTTTGAGGTTCTTTTTGTAGAAGACCTTCCTGCCAAAGATGAAGTTGCCCTTCACGAGAAATTGGATGAGATTCGAGAACCGAACGAACAGTTCACTTATAATTTTTTGGTGCAACCATCCTTTCAGGACGCTTTGATTGCGTTAATCTTCAATCCAAATTTGCAGGCTGCGGTTATTCGTTATGCGCCACATTACGCTTCAACAAATATTTCAGAATTGCTGAAACCTTATATTCAAAATGTTCTTAAAATAGATTTAGAAAATAGACCTGAATACGAATTGGGACCGCTTTTAGGCGAAATGGTTAGGCAGTTTAGACCAGAATTAGACACATATTATGTTACCGATACTTCTCTTACGGATTTAAAAGACAGTACTTTACGACAGTTTAGCCGAATCTATTATCGAAAAGAAGATTTACAAGAATTACACTTGGGAATAGTTCGTGGCGTTCGTGAACGTTTTGATACTCCGTTTTTTAGTGCGCTGAAAGAATACAGTCAGAAACCCACTGGTATATTTCACGCGATGCCAATTTCTCGTGGAAACTCTGTTTTCAAGTCCCGCTGGATAAAAGACTTTGGTGAATTTTATGGTAGAAATATGTTTTTGGCAGAAACTTCGTCAACAACTGGTGGATTAGACTCTTTGCTTCAGCCAACAGGACCATTAAAAAAGGCACAAGAAATGGCCGCCCAAACTTATGGAGCGCAACGTACATTTTTTGTTACAAACGGAACTTCCACCGCAAATAAAATTGTTTTACAAGCTATTATTGAACCTGGAGACTTGGTGCTAATTGACCGTGATTGCCATAAGAGTCATCATTATGGAATGGTTTTATCTGGTGCCTATCCTGTTTATTTAGATTCCTACCCGATTGAGGAATACTCTATGTATGGAGCGGTTCCCTTAAAAGAAATTAAAGAAAAATTACTTCAACTTCGGGAAGCCGGAAGGTTGGATAAAGTAAAAATGTTGTTGCTTACCAATTGCACTTTTGACGGTATTGTTTACAATGTTGAAAAAGTAATGCAAGAAGTTTTGGCAATCAAGCCAGATATGATTTTCCTTTGGGATGAAGCTTGGTTTGCTTTTGCGGGCTTCACCTATATATATAAGCAAAGAACAGCAATGTTTTGCGCAAAGAAACTTTTTGACAAATACAGAAGTGAAGCGTATAGAAAGGAATACAAAAATCATATAAAACAGCTCGCGAAAGGGGAAGAATCCAAGATGCCGGATCCAGATAAAGTCTGCATTCGAGTTTATGCCACACAAAGTACACACAAAACTTTGAGCAGTTTCCGCCAAGGATCTATGATTCATATCTGGGATGAAGATTTCAGAAAAAAATCTGAGAATACTTTTTTGGAAGCCTATATGACGCATACTTCCACTTCGCCAAACTACCAAATGCTTGCTTCGCTTGATGTTGGAAGACGTCAAGCTGAATTTGAAGGTTATGAAATGGTGGAAAAAAGTATTGAAATGGCGATGGTACTTCGCGCAAAAGTGACCAATAACCCACAATTGAGTAAGTATTTTGACGTACTGACGGTAAAAGATTTTATTCCTTCAGAATACCAAGAAACGGGACTCGTAGAATATTACGCCCCAGACACAGGATGGAATAGGATGGAAACTGCTTGGGAAAAGGACGAATTTATGCTCGATCCCACAAAAATTACATTATTTATAGGAAGAACGGGAGTAGATGGCGATACCTTCAAAAATAAATATTTGATGGATCAGTTTAATATTCAGATTAACAAAACCTCACGAAACACGGTGCTGTTTATGACAAATATTGGGACTACCCGCGGAAGCGTTGCCTATTTGACTAATGCACTGTTGAAAATTTCTGAACAATTGGATGAAGAATTCCGTTCGTTGAACAGTCGTGAAAACGAGATTGCACAAAAGCGAATCAATTCACTTATAAATGAAGTTCCGCCTTTGCCAGATTTCAGTATGTTTCACAGTTCGTTTAGAGCGGTTCCAAATGTTCCAGGAGGAAATATTCGCGAGGCCTATTTTATGGCCTATAATGAAGAAAATTACGAATACTTTCCGCTTCGCGATTGCAAAAAAGCAATGGCAGAGGGTAGGGATTTAGTAGCTTCATCTTTTGTAATCCCTTATCCGCCAGGTTTTCCCGTACTGGTTCCAGGGCAGGTTGTAAGTGAAGAAATTATCAACTTTATGTTGGCGCTAGACGTAAAGGAAATTCACGGTTACCGCGCAGACCTCGGTTTGCGTATTTTCCGTGACAGTGTGCTAAACCGTCAGAAAACCGCAACCGCCCTAGGCGCAATGGGTATAGGTATTGGAATGGGAAATTCAAAAAAGAAAAAATAGTAGAATTAATATTAAAACAAAACAATTATGAGTACAGATAAGCCGACTACCAAAGCTAAAACTAAATCGAAAGATAAAGAAAAAGCTAAATCGAAACCAATCCCGAAAGCTATCGGGACGAAAGCGAAAGTTTCTGCTAAAAGCAAGGACAAGGTAACTATTGCAAAAAAGGCTGAAAAACCCGTTCCTGTGCTCAATGGAATTCCAGATATTAGACGTTTCTTTTATAAAAACGAAACACCGATATATTTTATCAGCGCCACTAATTTCAATCTTTTGGGAGCGGATGAGTGGATTAAGGGATTCAAATTTATTAACTATATAGAGTGTTTTGATGGGCTTCACCCAAATTCTTTTACACCTAAGGAAGAAATTCCGCATGATGAATTTGAAAGTATTGAAGACATTAACAACTACCTTCTTCAACATCCAGAAGTTCAGGAATATATAAAATCAAGAAAGAAAGGAAAGAACGCCGGGAAAGTAATGTTCCTAATGTTTACTGAAAAAACGGAAAAACTAGCAAAAAAACTTGGATTGGAAGTTATGTTTCCTTCCGCCAAGATGCGTATTGGTTTGGACAATAAGGTAAATACAAACCGTATTGCTGAAAAGGCTGGTGTGGCTTGTGTTCCTAACGTTCTTTCGAATGTGAAGGATTACGCACACCTTCAAAAAATATCAAAAAAGTTAGGAAATGATTTAGTGATCCAAACACCATTTGGTGATTCTGGACATACCACTTTCTTTATTTCAAACGAAGAAGAATACAAAGAGCATTCAGAAGAAATTGAAGCTGAAAAAGAAGTAAAAATTATGAAACGCATCAATTGCCGTGGTACTGCAATTGAAGCTTGCGTTACGCGTCACGGAACAATTGTGGCACCGCTGATGACCGAGTTAGTTGGTTTTAAAGAACTAACGCCATACAAAGGGGGTTGGTGTGGAAATGAAATTTTTCCAGAATCATTTCCACCTTCTGTTAGAAAAAAAGCTCGGGAATATACTAGTCTCTTTGGAGACCAATTGCGAAAGGAAGGCTATAAAGGCTATTTTGAATTAGACTTTTTGATAGACCAAGACAATGGTGAAATCTATCTCGGAGAATTAAACCCTCGAATTTCAGGTGCTAGCTCTATTACAAATCACGCTGTATTTGCTCTTGCAGATGCGCCGCTCCACCTTTTTCATATGTTAGAATATATGGATGTTGATTATAAATTGAACGTAAAAGCCATCAACAGACGTTGGGCCAAGCAGGAAAACACCGATAGTTGGAGTCAGTTAATTATAAAACATACTAAAAAAACTATTGAACAAGTAACAGCTGCCCCGAGGTCTGGTATCTGGCAAATTTTTGACAACGGTCACATTAGGTTTAACCGTATGGATACGCACCGTAGAGCTGTGGAAAGCGAAAGTGAAGCGTTTTTTCTACGCATTACTAATGCTGGTGATTATTTATATGAAGGTGCAGATATGGGTATTTTAGTAACCCGCGGTAGGATGATGACAGATAATTTTAATCTCACCCAACGAGCGAAAACTTGGATTACGGCTATTCAAAATAATTATACTTCAACCGTGTTGGAAGATAAAAATGAGTATCCAGAAATTATTGGACACCTTACTAAGTAATTTAAGATTCAATCCCGAAGTTTCGGGACAAGGTTCAAGATTTAATATTCATGGTTCAAATACAAACCTCAAAGGTTTCAAAATCTTTGAGGTTTGTTTAATTAAAAAATAAATTCCGGTGTGCAATTTGACAATATTACCCAAAATCTAGAGGGATTATTGTCAAAATGCACACCGGGTAAATAAAGACTTATTTAATGGAATTTAAAAGTATAAACCCTTACAACGGTACAATAGTTGGAACTTACACTGCCGAAACGGATGAGGGCGTTTCAAAAAAGTTAGATGATGCCGAGATAGCCTTCAAATCCTGGCGAAAAGTTCCGTTGCAAAAACGAGCTGAGATGATGGTCAAAGCAGGAGAAATTCTAAAGGAAAATGTGGAAGAATACGCAAAAATGATTTCCTTAGAAATGGGGAAACCATTATCAGAATCGCGTGCAGAAGTGAACAAATGCGCCACGGTTTGTGATTATTACGCCAAAAATGCAGAAAAGTTTTTAGCAGATGAAATCATTGAAACCGATGCTCGAAAAAGTTTTGTGCGCCACGACCCAATAGGTGCTGTGCTTGCGATTATGCCTTGGAACTTTCCTTTTTGGCAAGTATTTCGATTTGCCGCCCCAACGCTTATTGCTGGTAATGTTGCAATTTTGAAACACGCTCCAAATGTTTTTGGATGTGCTGAGCAAATTGAAGCTATTTTTAAAAAATCAGGTTTTCCTGAAGGCGTCTTTCAGAATTTAATAGTGCATCACGACAAGACTGAAACTATTATAGCACACGACGCTACAAAAGCAATAACGCTAACTGGTAGTGAAAGGGCAGGAGCGGCAGTAGCGCAGATTTCAGGTAAATACATCAAAAAAACATTGCTCGAATTAGGTGGCAACAACGCCTTTATCGTTTGGGACGATGCCGATATTGATAAAGCCGTGGCAACAGCACTCAAAGCCCGAATGCTTAATTGTGGACAAAGTTGTATCGCTGCAAAACGCTTTATTTTGATGGAAAATATTTATGAGGAATTTGTTTCAAAATTTACCGTTGCAGTGAAGAATTTAAAATCTGGCAATCCTTTAGAAGATGGTGTTCAGGTTGGACCTTTGGCACGAAAGGATTTGGCAGACCAACTTCAGGAGCAAGTAAGAAAATCTATTGAAATGGGAGCAGAACTTCTTTTGGGAGGAAAACAAAATGGAGCCTACCACGAACCCACCGTTTTAGGAAACGTAAAACCTGGAATGCCTGCTTTTAGTGAGGAAACCTTCGGTCCATTGGCCGCAATGATAAAGGTAAAAACTATTGAAGAAGCCTTTGAACTTTCAGAACAATCAAGATATGGTCTGGGCGTTACAGTCTGCACCACGAATATTGAAAAAGCATTGGAATATGCTGGCGAAGTGAGTGATGGCGCCTACTTTATAAACGAATTGGTTAAAAGCGATCCAAGACTTCCTTTTGGTGGCGAAAAACGCTCTGGTTACGGACGTGAACTTTCTAAAGACGGCATGATGGAGTTTATGAATAGGAAGACTGTTTACGTGAAGTAATTGAAATTGGTAACTTAAATTGCAAATAAGGTATGGATAAGTTTAAGGAATTATTAAATCTAGTGGTATTTCAGTGGGGAGATCATAAAATACTTGTCTCAAATTTTATTACAGTTTTACTGATTATTATTGTTACCAAGTTAGTATTGTGGTTAATTAGAAAAACACTTTTTAAGGTATATAATTCTCAAAGGGTGGATCACGGAACAACTTATGCGGTGTACCAAATTATAAGTTATATATTTTGGGTAATTTCTTTTACCTTAATTTTAGATGCTTTTGGAGTAAAGTTAACTTTGCTTTTGGCCGGTTCTGCTGCTTTGTTGGTTGGTATTGGTTTGGGTTTACAGCAAACCTTTAACGACGTAGTTTCAGGAATTATATTACTTTCAGAAAGATCCATAAAAGTTGGTGACGTTTTAGAGATTGACAATGAAATTGTAAAAATACAGACTATAGGTGTTCGAACTTCAAAAGGGCTAGACCGGAATGATATTTCAATAATAATTCCAAATTCATTAATAACTACAAACAAGGTAATTAACTGGAGCCATCAATCTAAAAAAACAAGATTTTCAATAACTGTTGGCGTGGCTTATGGAAGTGATGTAGATAAAGTAATTAGACTTTTGGAAGAATGTGCTATAGATCATCCTGATATTTATGAAGGGGAACATTTAGAGGGAAGGCTAGTAGGTTTTGGCGCCTCCTCACTGGATTTTAAACTTCTCTTTTATAGTCGAGATAGTTTTAGAATTGAAAAAATGAAAAGCGATATTCGAATAATTGTCTATAAAAAATTTACAGAGAATGATATTGTTATCTCCTTTCCACAGTTGGATTTACATATCAAATAAAAAGCAACAGTATAAATTATTTTTTTCATGTTTTGTTTTCAGTGATTTTTATTTGAATACTGATAGTGCAATTGAGGTTTTAAAAGTAATTTTATAATTAATATTCACCACAAAGAGCGCAAAGAAGCCACAAAGCTCACAAAGAATCTTCTTTGTATACATTGCGAAAAACCTCTTTGAGCTTTGTAGTTAAAAACAAAAACATGTTCGCTATTCCAACAATAGCCATTGACAGAAAGAAGTTATGCAATTCTTATAAAGAACATATACAAAAATGAATTAATAAACTAATACCTGAAATTTTGGAAATAAAACACGACAAAGAAAATAATAGATTTACGTTAGATATAAATGGTGAAATTGCAAAAGTAGATTATACATTGAAAGATAATACGATGTATTTGAATCATTCAGAAGTACCATATAATCTGCGCGGACAAGGAATCGGAAAAGATTTGGTTGAAAAAACCTTCGAGAAATTAACCGAGGAAGGATATAATGCCGTTGCAGTTTGCAGCTATGTAAAAGCAGTTGCAAAACGCAGTGAAAAGTGGAGTAAAATTATTGCTTAATGATACTTTCAAAAATTCAGAATTTACGACTTGGGTATTCAGAAGTATTTTACAACCATAAAAAGTATGGCGTTACTCGAACCGATTTCAACAGCGGTAGAAGCATTAAAATATATGCTGAAGAATTGGGCGGTAATGATTTTGTAAGCCTAAATTATTATATTACCAATATGAGAGAAAACCTGAAACCCTGCGAAATGTCTGAGAGTAAGGTCATCGATTTTATAAACAATTACAAATTAATTTAAACAAAATGAAAAATGAATAATAATAAAAAAGCATATATAGCAGGAGGTTGTTTCTGGGGAATGGAAGACCTTTTTAGAACTCGCCCAGGAATTAAAGATACTGAAGTAGGTTATATAGGAGGTAGTAATGAAAACCCAACTTACGGAAGCCATCCAGGTCATGCCGAAGGAATTGAAATTACTTACGATCCAAATGAAACTTCTTTTAAGCAGATTTTAGATTATTTTTTTAGAATTCACAATCCAACAACAGTGGACAGACAAGGAAACGACATTGGTTCCAGCTATCGTTCTGCCATATTTTTTCAAAGTGAAGAAGAAAAAGCAGAAGCTAAAGAAGTAATAAAAATTGTAAATGATTCCAAAAAATGGGATGGGGAAGTTATGACTACTTTAGAGCCTTATTCAAAATTTTGGCAAGCAGAACCAGAACATCAGGATTATTTGGTGAAAAAACCAGATGGTTATACTTGTCATTTTGAGCGATTTGACACAAGTTTTATTTAAAAATTCAATTATGAAAGCGATTTGGAACAATAAAATCATAGCCGAAAGCGATAAAACCGTTGTAATAGAAAACAACCATTACTTTCCGCACGATAGCATTAAGAAAGAATATTTTAAAAGTACTGATACTCATTCAACCTGCCCATGGAAAGGTGAAGCATCCTATTATACCGTTGAAGTTGACGGAAAACAAAATAAAGATGCCGCTTGGTATTATCCAGAAATTTCTGCGCAAGCAAAAGGAATTAAAAATCATGTAGCTTTCTGGAAAGGAGTGGAGGTGATAAAATGATAAGTCAAAATGAAAAAATAGCCTTGGGCGGTGGTTGCCATTGGTGTACAGAGGCTGTTTTTCAAGTACTTAAGGGAGTTGTAGAAGTGGAGCAGGGTTATGTGGCATCAAGTGGTGAAAACGAATCTTTTTCAGAAGCAGTAATTGTTCATTTTGATTCAGAAATCATAACGTCGAAGACTTTGATAGAAATTCATTTGCATACTCATAAAAGTACCTCAGATCATAGTATGCGAACTAAATATAGATCTGCCATTTATACTTTTTATGAAACACAAATTAAGGTCGTAACTCTTATTTTAGAAGGGTTTCAGAAGGATTTCGACCAAAAATTGATAACCCAAGTTTTTCCTTTTGAAGCATTTAAAGCTTCTAGAGAATCAATTCAAGATTATTATCAAAAAAATCCTGAAAAGCCTTTTTGTAAAACTTTTATCAATCCAAAATTGCTATTATTGTTAGATCGATTTTCAGCCCATATACGCTTGGACAAATTAAAACATTTGGAAGAGGAAGCGTAGGAAGCAAACTCAGTATTGAAAAATAAGTTCTAAATAAGAAAAGTTACAGCCTTTCCAAAAACCATTTTAAAATATGACTACTGCTTAAAAATTCTTTATTTTACACTAAAGAAATCAACAAATATATTCTTCAAGATAACATCAACATAAATAAATATCAAGTGAGGCATTTAAAAATTTTGGAAAGTAGATTGGTTATTGATTATTCTTTTTCCATGGCTTTCTCTTTTCTATTATCCCTATTTGGATCATAGGTTTTATACATCTTTCCCATTTGCGATAAATACTTTTCAGGATTTGATGTTCCGCGATGGCACAACACGCAGTTTACAACATGCACTTGTTCTGGTTTTGGGTCGGGGAAGTAAGGCTTAAAATAATTCTCATTGATTTCATTGGTCATTTTTATCATTCCACGAGCAATTTCCTTCTCAATTTTATCATCATTCGGAAAATCTAATTTTGTTGGGTCAACTTTGCTAGTTGCATGACAATAATTACATTTTACACCAAGGGAATTTTCATAGTTTTTCATTAGACCTATTAAGCTATCCTTTGTTATATCCTTCGGAAGGACTTTCAGATTGTCCCAAGGAGGTTGCGGTGAGTAGCCCTGATCGGCTCGGGAATGAGCTTTAAAAGCATATAGACTCAGGACCAATGTAATAATTCCTATCCCAGAAAAAAGCGCGAGTAATTTTTTGTTTATTTTCATAATAACTTTGTTTTGACTAAAAAGAAATAGCAATGTTAAGGTATGAAAAGTTTATTTTAGATTTATTATAAATTAAATCTTGGAATTATTTAGTGGATTGATGATTTATTTGCCGATGCAAAAGTTAGCGAAAATATTTCCAAGAAGTTCATCATTGCTAACACTACCCGTGATTTCACCTAAATGATACAGTGCTTGACGCAGGTCTATGGCGAGCAGATCGCCACTCAAGTTGGAATCGATTCCGTCTTGAACTTTGATGATTTCCTCGAGTGATTTCAATAGGGCATCATAATGTCGGGAATTAGTTACGATGGTTTCGTTGTTGCGAAGTGCACCAGTATTTACAAAATCGAGAAGTTTGTTTTGAAGATCTTCTATGCCTTGATTGGTTTTGGCTGAAATGGTTTGTAGTTGGTAGTGTGAGGTTGGTAGAAGAGCTTTTAATTTAGTAATTTCTTCTTCTGAAAGCTTATCAATTTTATTAGCAACAATCACAAGATTTTTCAGCGGATATTTATTCTTAATAGTTTCAATCTCTAACTGAAACTTAGAACCTGAAACTTGAAACTTTTCAGCATCAAAAAGATAAATCACGACTTGTGCAGCTTCAATTTTTTCGAATGTTTTCTTGATACCTAAACCTTCAATGACGTCTACGGTATCACGAATTCCGGCGGTATCGATAAAGCGGAAACCAATGCCACCGATGGTTATTTCGTCTTCAATAGTGTCTCGCGTGGTTCCAGCAATGTCGCTAACGATGGCGCGTTCTTCGTTTAAAAGTACATTTAATAATGTAGATTTTCCAACATTTGGTTCGCCTACAATGGCAACGGGAATTCCGTTTTTCAAAACATTTCCTATGGCGAAGGAATCTATCAAGCGTTTAAGAACTGTAGTTATTTTTGAAATAAGTTTCTGGAAATCGTCTCTATTTGCGAATTCTACATCTTCTTCGGCAAAATCCAGTTCAAGTTCAATTAGCGAAGCAAAGTTTAAAAGTTCTTCGCGAAGTTTTTTTATTTCCGAAGAAAAACCGCCACGCATTTGCTGAATTGCCAATTGATGACTTGCAGCACTGTCACTCGCAATAAGGTCTGCCACAGCTTCGGCTTGACTTAAATCCATCTTTCCGTGAAGAAATGCGCGTAAAGTAAATTCGCCAGCTTGTGCCATTCTACAACCTTTACGAAGGCATAGTTGTATTATTTCTTGTTGAATATAATTACTTCCATGACAGGATATTTCAACAACATCTTCGCCTGTATAGCTATTTGGATTTTTGAAAATAGTAGCTAACACCTCATCTATAGTGCGCTCGCCATCTTTTATGTGGCCTAAATGAACGGTATGGGATTTTTGTTTTCCGAGTTTTTTCCCAGAAATTGAATTAAATATTGAAGAAGCTATTTTAATAGCTTCTGGTCCCGAAAGTCGTAAAACTGCAATCGCTCCTGCGCCTGAAGGAGTTGCCAATGCAACTATGGTATCATTGTTTGTCATAGTTTGCAAAGGTAAGATTCTTTAGTAAGCTTTTAAACAATTGTAAAAATGAAAAAGATGCCGCCATAAAAAAGGGTGGCACGAATGCTACCCTTTTTTGATTCTCTAAATGTGTTATTTAATTAGTAAGCAAAATTCTTAAAGTTACCGGTCATAGTAATTGTTGGACCTACGCCAGAAGTTGCCGTAATGGTAAAGTTTCCGGATATTAATCGACCATTTTCGCTTTCGGGATTTTCACGGTTTTCCGTGATATTTATTTCTCCCTCAGAAGCGTTATAAGTAACTTGTGCATTTTGATCCCTAATTACAACGTTTGTTATAAGTCCGTTTGCAGCTACGTCCCCAATAACTTTGGTGATTCCACTTCCAAAGCCTCCAGTATTGTTTAAAAAAATGCGGACAATATTGGTATTTTTATCGTTTATTAGAAGGTCTAGTCCGCTGTCGTTGCTGTAATTAGTGGAATAATAATCCATAAGAGCTGCGTAATTGCTACCAAATCCTCCTCCATTGATTATGGCATTAAATTCTGCTTCGGGAGCAATTCCTCCACCATCTTCATCTTTTTTGGAACAAGAAATAATTAATACTGAAAAGAAAAGAATGCAGATTGTTTTTAGATTTTTCATTTTTTTAATATTAAGGTTAATTATGGTTACATCGATGAAAATAATTTTTGTCATCACAGTTTTTAAAATAAATCAATCAAAAAGTTTTCAATTTTTTATAAACTTGAAAGTCTTTCCAGTAATTAGTTTTAATAAATATATTCCAGAGCTAAGGTTCTCTACAAAAATATAATCGTCCGGCTTATAGTTTCCAGTAGCAACTTGTTCACCATTTGTATTGTAAATAACATAAGAGGTTTCTTCTAAAAGATTTGTTACACTCAAAAAAGATTTCGTAGGATTCGGATATAACTTCATAGCTATTTCAAAATCAGATTGACCTAAGCCCAAAACTCCTTCGGCTTTATAGATTGAATTATCACCACTATTCACAAAAAATAAAGTGTCAGAATTCATAGCTACATCCAAAGGTTGGTTCAAATTTGTTAAAGCGTCGGAACGTGTATCTGTTACAACATTATATCTAACTATTGAATTGCCATTTCGGTTTGCAATGTAAAGCTCGTCTCCACGGAATTTGATACCGAGCGGGTAGACAATATTACCTACAACCAAAGTCGGGGTTGGATTAGTTATTGTAATATCTATTTTTTGTATTCGTTTGGTAAAAGGTATTGCGAAATAGAGAAAATCTCCTCTTATATCAATTCCAGCAGGTCTCCCCACATTTTGAATCACAATCTCAGCAGTCGGATTACTATTGGTAATATCTACTTTTGCAATTATATCAGAATTATTATCTGAGTAGTATAAATAATTTCCACTTATAGCAATACCATTTGGGGTATTTAAACCTGTAATCAAATTTTCAATTGTGGGATTTGATAGTGTTATATCAATTTTCACAATTCTTCCACCGTTAAAGTCAGCAATATAAAGATCATTACCGTTAAGCACCATTCCTGACGGATTGTTTAGGCCGTCCACAACCAATTCGGGCGCAGTGGGGTTGTTGTAATCAACTCTTTGCACACTGTTTGCATCTGTGAAATAAACATAATTATTATATACAATTAATCTGTGCGGTTCATTAAGTCCTGAGGCAATTTGTGTAACCTGTGCCGAAAGCAGACCGAAAAATAATAGGGCAACTAAAGAAGTAACTACTGTTTTCATAATTTTTGATTAAAGGATTAATATTGTCATTACATCGGAATCATAATGAGAATGTCATCAAAATTCAAAACTTGTAAATGCACTTTTTTGGGTTTTTAAGTATAACTAGTTGGAGCTTATTTAAAAAATTATCATAAAAAGTGGGGTCTAGTACCACATTCAACCCTAATTGTTGTAGATTTTTTTAAATTTTATTGGAAATTTGTTTTCAAATTAATTTGTTAATCTAAATTAAACCCACACAAAATGGTAACAACAACATTAAAAGGAAGAAGTTTTTTCCGCAACGTATTTTTTATGGCAAGTTTTCTTTTTTGCACTGCTTTATTTGCGCAGGACGCAGCAAAAGAAGATAAAGGTATTTTTAAATTTGAATCTTCAGTAATTGATTACGGAACCATTGCACATAATGCAGACGGAGTTCGCGCTTTCGTATTTAAAAATGTGGGTACAGCTCCAATTGTAATTTCAAACGTTAAAGGAAGTTGTGGTTGCACCGTTCCTACAAAACCAGACCACGCTATTATGCCAGGTGAAACTGCGGAAATTGGCGTTAAATATGCTACCGATCGAATTGGTGCTTTTTCTAAAACAGTAACAGTTACTTCAAACGCAAGTGAAGGTACAGTTCTTCTTAAAATTAAAGGAAATGTATTGGCTGATGCTCCAGCTGCTTCTGAAACTCCAAGCGGTAAATAAAAACACGATCCTTAAAAACTAAAAAACCTCTTACAAAATTTTGTAAGAGGTTTTTTAGTTTTTAAAAGTTTGTAATCTAGTTGTTCAACATAACCGGCATCACAAGCATAGTAACGGTTTCGCCTTCATCAAGGCCATCAACTGGCGTAAGAATTCCAGCTCTGTTTGGTAAGCTCATTTCTAAAGAAACTTCATCGCTTGTAAGGTTGTTTAGCATTTCGGTAAGGAAACGGCTGTTGAAACCTATTTGCATATCATCACCTTGGTAATCACAAGTAAGACGTTCCTCAGCTTTGTTGCTGTAATCTATATCTTCTGCGGAAATATTCAATTCTGCACCCGCAATTTTCAAACGGATTTGATGTGTGGTTTTGCTTGAAAATATTGAAACCCTACGAACAGAATTCAAAAACTGGTTTCTGTCGATAACTAATTTGTTTGGGTTTTCCTTTGGAATAACTGCCTCGTAGTTTGGATATTTCCCATCAATCAAGCGGCAAACCATTTCAGTATTTTCAAAAATGAACTTGGCGTTGCTTTCGTTGTATTCAATAATCACATCATCTTCAACACCAGCAAGAATGCTTTTTAAAAGTGTAAGTGGTTTTTTCGGCATAATGAATTCAGCCGTTTGTGAAGCGCTAATATCATCACGGGTATATTTTACTAATTTGTGAGCATCGGTAGCTACAAAAACCAAATTGTCTGTTGAAAACTGAAAGAAAACACCGCTCATTACAGGTCTTAAATCATCATTTCCTGAAGCAAAAATAGTTTTGCTGATTGCTGTTGCCAAAACATCACCTTGAACAACGGTTGAAGAAGGATCCTTCAATTCCACCGCGTTTGGAAATTCTTCACCACTGGCATAAGCAAGGGCATATTTACCGTGGTTGGAACTGATTTCTATAGTATTGTTATCTTCAACAGTAAACGTTAATGGTTGCTCTGGAAAGGTTTTCAGTGTTTCCAATAGAAGTCTTGCGGGAACACAAATCATTCCTTTTTCAGTACTTTCTACTTCTAATTTTGATGAAATAGTAGTTTCCAAATCTGAAGCTGAAACGGTTAGACTTTTATTGTCCAAATTGAACAGAAAATTATCTAAAATAGGCAGGGTATTGTTATTGTTGATAATACCGCCCAAAACTTGAAGTTGTTTTAATAAATACGAACTCGATACGATGAATTTCATTGAATATTTATTTTTTTGATCTGAATTATGATAAATGCTTTGTAATTAGCATACCTACAAATATATTTCAAATGAAGTGTTTGCTAAAACAAACTTATCAACATTTAACGCGTGTATTTGCGTTTGCGGTAGAATGTGAAGGCTATTCCGAAAAGTGCCAGTAATCCCAACGGCAACAATAAGTTAAGCGCTTGCCACTTGGAACGTTGTTCTAAAGTTTTTTGTGGATCAAGAAATGGCACTGCAATTTGCCGTGTTCTAATGTTTATAAGTCCGCTGTCGTCTAGTAGGTAATTGACTGTATTCAGCAAAAATTCCTTATTTCCGTAGAATTGGTTGGTCATTTTATCGAAGCCTAATTCCAGCGGACGGTTGCCTTGCATTTGATTTTTAATAATGTCGCCATCGCTTATAACAACCATTTTTGAAGGCTTTCCATCGTCAATACCTTTAAGTTCTCCAGTTAGTTTTAATGGCTTTACACGGTTTTTAAAAGCCGAAGTGAAGTTACCTTCCAACAAAACAGCTAGCGGTATTTCTCCTGCGTTATATTCGTTTGGGTTTGGACCTTCGTTCACTACTTGTAAATTCTTCGGAATTTCCACATCAAAATCAATAGGGAAGGGGAGTCCCACGATTTTACTTATAGGTGAAGTAGAAAGTAAAACAGTTTTTTTAATGTTGTTAGGAAGCGTGTCAATCGCGCTTGCATAATCAAACTTTACAGCTTCAATATTTGAAACTATAGGATGATTGTTCGCGCTACTACTTAGCGGACTAAAAAACCACGGATAGCGGTTGTACTGTGACTCGCGCTCGTCTCCATTTGCCAAAACGATTGGAGCAGAATATACATCTTTCACTAAATTTGGATTGATGCGAATTCCATATTTAAAGAAGAAATCATTCAAATTCAAATCCGTTCCTAAAGCATAAGTTATTCCTGAAATACTATCAGTTCGCATTTGTGTTGCGTCTAGTAACCAAAGCGATTTTCCACCGTTCATAATGTATTGATCCAACACATATTTTTCGGAATCACTAAAAGCTTCTGTAGGTTGGGCGGCAACTATTAAGTCAAAACCTTCCAAGTCCTTTAAGGTTTTTTCTGAATAAGAAGCAACAGAATCCAACGTGAATGGGGCAATAAAATAATAATCTTTTAAAGTTGAAAAGAAATCGGCAATGTAACGGTCGTCATATTCGCCATTGCCTTTTAATACTGCTATTTTCTTTGATTTTTGGGATGCTAATTTTTTAAAACTATCCGCAAAAGCATATTGCAGATTTTGAAGGGAGCTGTTCACTCTTTCTTCTGAAGTAGCGCCAAGTTGATTTTTCAGCAATCCAATTTTTACGGATTTACCATCATGATGCGCAAGTGCCCACGGATAAACGAGTTCGGTGCTTTGTTTGCCGTTTTCAGTGACGGAAACTTGGGCAGGAGTTAATCCAAATTTTTCAAATTGAGACTGAAATTCTTCGTTGCCTTTTTCAGTAGGATTTATAAATTCAAATTTAATGTTTGAATTGTAAGCCGAAAATTCATCCAAAAGTTGCTCAGTTTCACTTTGAAGCCTTTGAAATTCTGGCGGAAAGTTTCCTTTTAGAAAAACATCTACAATTACGGGAGAATTAATAGGATCTATAATTTCCTTAGCTTCTTCAGAAAGGGTGAAACGCTTATCCTGCGTAAGGTCGAAGCGTTTATAAACATAGTTTCCGAGTAGATTCAACAGAATTAATCCCACAACTAAAATTACCAGAGAAACGCTTTGTTTTTTTATTGAAGACTTCATCATTGCTTCATCAATTTAAAAACCGTTAACGCAATAAAAAACACTGTAATACTTAAAAAGTAAATCAAATCTCTAGTGTCCAAAACCCCACGAGCAACGCTATCAAAGTGTGCCTTCATTCCCAAACTTGAAATATTAAAAGTTGAAGAAGACAAGCCATCAAAACCATAATAAAGCGCAAAACACAAAAAGACTGCGATTATAAAAGCCACAATTTGATTCTGCGAAAGTGTGGATGAAAATATGCCGATGGAAGTATATGCAAAAACCAAAAACAACAAGCCAATATACGAACCAATTGTACTACCGACATCCCAGTTTCCTGAAGGATTGCCCAATTCAGAAATTGTGAAAACGTATAAAACTGTTGGAATTAGCGCTATAATAATAAGTATGACCGCTCCAAAATATTTCCCCAAAACTATTTGTTTTAACGAAATAGGTTTGGTGAGTAAAAGCTCCAAGGTACCCATCTTCATTTCATCGCTAAAAGCACGCATACAAACGGCTGGAATTAAAAATAGCAAAACCCAAGGCGCAAGTTCAAAAAAGGGTGAAAGGTCTGCAAAACCTGAATCGAGAATGTTGTAGTTTCCGCTAAAAACCCAAAGAAACAAACCATTTATCACCAAAAATACAGCAATCACCAAATACCCTATGGTACTTGAAAAGAAGGAGTTTATTTCGCGTTTTATGATTGTTAGCATTATGATCTAATTAATTTAAACTGTGAAGCGTATCAACACTCCAAGCTTCAGCTTTTGATTTAAACATAGGCTTTGTTTCACTCCAAACATTTCGGAAAAGTTCGCTGGTTCTATAGTTTTCCAAATCTTCTTCATCATTCCAACGGCTGTAAGTGAAAAAGATTGTTTCATCATTTTTATCTCTGTAAAGTTCCAAAAAGTTACATCCTGGAAAATTGCGGATCTTTTCTTTTACAAATTCAAAATTAGCCAGAAAAGTAGGGATATTCTTCTTTTCAAATTCCATCTTGACAATTCTTGTAAACATAATTATGGTGTAAAATTAACCATTATAGTATCGCGATAATCCAAGCCGAACAATGAAGCCGCGCTACCAACCGTTTTGGAGCTGCTCTTATAAATGGCTAGTTCCAGATAGTTGGAAGAGTTCCAAAGCGCCAGTCTTTTTCCGTCTTCCTCTCTTTTATCCGGACTATTGTCAAAGTTAATAGCGTCACTATAATGGGTATGTATTTTATTGAATTCGTGTCTTCTAGCGTTTATAACGAAATCTCTTCCGCGACCCACTTCTTCAAATAGTTTCTTTGTAATGTTGCTAATCACATTTCCGTAATTGTCAATATAAATCACGGTGCCACTTATTGTACTGTCTTTATTGCTTACTGCTGGACGAATGCCAGTTAACTCCTTGATTTCAGTAATGTTTTTACCAATTACGTCTAGCGTTCCACCGCGAGCAATGTGGCCCGCAACCTTCACAAAAACATCGAGAACAGGAAAATTACTCGTAACTCTATCGTGAATATTTATTTCAACAATTTTTTCTGGCCGTATTTCTGAAGTGAGCATAGAGATAATCCCATTGTCTGCACATACAAAATAATGACCATCCATCAGTACTGCAATGTGTTTATTTTCAGGATTTAACTCAGAATCTACACCGATAACATGAATGGTTCCAGATGGAAAACTCTTGTATGCATTTTGAATTATGTAAGCAGCTTCATGAAGATGAAATGGCGAAACGGAATGCGAGATATCAACAATTTTTGCATCTTCCATTTCAGAATAAATAGCTCCTTTTACTGCGCCTGCAAAGTGATCCTTCTCTCCGAAGTCAGTAGTAAGTGTAATTATTGGCATAAATGGATTGTTGATATTTTCTTAAAAGAGTTCCCACAAAAATAAGTTACTTTTGTTAGTAGCAAAACTATTTATTCATTAATAAAGTACAATTTGCGAACAGTATTTAATTAGACATTTTTTGAAACTATTTAGAAAAGATTTGGAATTGTATTTCCAATAAAAATTACCAATAAAGTGATAATTTTCACTTTTGAAATCTAACGTCTCACGTCTAAAACCTAACGTCTAAAACAACGCCTTTTGAACGAACTTATAATCGAACTTACAGATATTAGTCCTAGAGATTTTTTCGGACTTGAAAATGCTAATATTGATCTTCTTAAAAAATATTTTCCCAAACTAAAAATCGTTGCTCGGGGCAATAAAATCAAGGCTTATGGCGATGAAGATGTGTTGGAGGAATTTGATAGACGACTTACTATGTTGTTGGATCAATACATAAAATATAACAAAATTGACGAAAACGTAATTGAGCGCGTTCTCACAAGCCGAAACAAAGAAGAATACGAAACTCCTCACGGAAGTGGCGAAACAATAGTTCACGGCGTTAGCGGAAAACCCATAAAAGCACAGACAGCTAACCAAAGAAAATTGGTTTCATTAATGGCTAAAAACGATATGGTTTTTGCCGTTGGTCCAGCTGGAACTGGAAAAACATATACTGGTGTTGCGCTTGCAGTTAAAGCGCTGAAAGAAAAAGAAGTAAAGAAGATCATCTTAACAAGACCTGCGGTAGAAGCTGGCGAAAATTTAGGATTTCTTCCAGGCGATTTAAAAGAAAAGCTCGACCCATATATGCAACCTTTATACGATGCTCTACGCGATATGATTCCTGCGGAAAAGCTTGCTTCACATATTGAAACTGGTGTGATTCAAATTGCACCTTTGGCATTTATGCGTGGCCGAACTTTGGACAACGCTTTCGTAATTCTTGATGAAGCCCAAAACACAACCCACGCCCAAATGAAAATGTTTTTAACCCGTATGGGAAAAAACGCCAAGTTTATGATTACTGGAGATCCTGGACAAATTGACCTTCCACGCCGTGTAACTTCTGGTTTGAAGGAAGCTTTACTCGTTTTAAAAGACGTAAAAGGTGTTGGAATGATCTATCTTGACGACAAAGACGTAATCCGTCACCGTTTGGTGAAAGAAGTTATAGCGGCTTATAAGAATATTGAAAACGTAGATTAAGAAAAGAGTATTCAGTGTTCAATAGCAGTATGCAGTAAATACGGCACATTTTTCAAATTAACAAATCCCGTCCCAATAGCTATCGGGACCCGAATTAACAAATTAACCAATCCCGAATTAACGAATCCAAATGCCAAACACAATAATTTCAACAGATTTCAAATTCCCTGGACAAAAAAATGTTTACCACGGAAAAGTCCGCGAAGTTTATACTTTAGAAAACAACTTGCTTTTAATGGTAGCCACTGACAGGCTAAGCGCTTTTGATGTCGTGATGCCGAAAGGAATTCCATATAAAGGTCAAATCTTAAACCAGATTGCAACTAAAATGATGCTTGACACTGAGGATTTGGTGCCAAATTGGTTAATAGCCACTCCAGATCCAAACGTTGCCATAGGCGAGGCCTGCGAACCTTTTAAAGTTGAAATGGTAATCCGCGGTTATATGAGTGGTCACGCTGCCCGCGAATATAAAGCTGGAAAACGAATGCTCTGCGGTGTTGCGATGCCAGACGGAATGAAGGAAAACGATAAATTCCCAAAACCGATAATTACACCAGCTACAAAAGCAGAAATGGGAGATCACGATGAAGATATTTCGCGTGAAGATATTCTGAAAAGAGGAATCGTTTCTGAAGAAGATTATCTTCAATTAGAAGATTACACTAGAAAGCTTTTTCAGCGTGGAAGCGAGATAGCATCGGAAAGAGGACTTATATTAGTTGATACTAAATATGAATTCGGAAAAACGAATCCCGAAACTTCGGGAGGTAAAATAGTGCTTATAGACGAAATCCATACGCCAGATTCCTCACGTTATTTTTATGCTGAAGGTTATGAAACACGCCAAAACAACAACGAGCCACAAAAACAACTTTCAAAAGAATTTGTACGCCAATGGTTAATTCAGAATGATTTTCAAGGTTTGGAAGGCCAGAAAGTTCCTTTTATGAGCGATGAATATATTGAAACCGTTTCAGAAAGATATATTGAGCTTTACGAAAACATTACGGGTGAAAAATTTGTAAAAGCAGATGTTTCAAACATTCACGAACGTATTGAAAAAAATGTATTGAAATATTTTAAGTAAACTGAAATTATTGTTTCACGATCTAAAAAAGTCTCTTCTCAGAGACTTTTTTTTTTGGATCAAAGTCAATTCAACAGGAGGAATATTTATTATTTTCTAAATTCATTTTTCAATCTCACCCCTTGAATCTAATAGACATATGATTTAGATTAATTGCTTTAACTGCTTAATTGATACATAAATAAAACCAGACCATCTTTTCCCTCGTATGTAATGTAAGTCCCAAAGAATAATCGATGGGATTCTTTTAATTAATCAGAATTAGATGGAGACAACTTTACGTAGAAATTTCATAGCAATCATATAAACGTGCACAAAGCTTCGGCCTGTTGCACGTTTTATTTTTTGACGTAAAGTAGTTTTCATAAAATTCAAAAATCATTACTAACCCAAAATTCAAAATTATGAGAAACACATTTACGCGAAAACTCATACTTACCCTTTCCTTTGTTCTGGTGAGTATTATTTCTTACGGCCAATTTACCGTTACCAACGGTACAGACGGCACACCAGCTCCGTCTGGTAGTTTAAGAGCAGCTATTGAAGATGCAAATGCAAATTTTATAGGACTCTCATTTATCACGGTAGATCCTGGTTTAACGATAACCTTAACTGATGGAACTTTAGATGTAACTAGTACAATTTTTATTTTTGGTAACGGAAGTACTGTAGATGGAGCATTAAACTCTGAAAGAGCAATTACTGCAGTTGGTACTTCATTACCACAAACCTTAAGTATTGACAATCTCAATTTTATTAATAATACATCAGCCACAGACGGAGGAGCTATAAGAGCTTCTTCAATGGCATTGTTTTTACTTAATAGTACCTATTCTAATAATACAGCAATGGGTGCTCCCGGAAGTGGTGGAGCTATTTATATAGAAGGAATTGATCCTTTGGATATTGAATCTTGTATTTTTAACAACAATACTGCAACTCGTGCAGGTGGCGCTATAGAAACGCAATCGTCAGGTCAAGTAACATTTAACGATACCAATTTTACAGATAATTCTGTGACAGGACCTCCGGGTAATGGTGGTGCTTTTCACATTACTGGAAATGCAAATGCTACTATTTCTAACGGTATGGTTACTAATAATTCCGCCGCTAATGAAGGTGGAGCATTTTGGAATGGTACTGGAACGATGACTGTTAATGGAGTTACTTTTATGAATAATTCGGCACTTGGATCGAATACAGGCGGTGGCGCACTTTTTAATAATGGAGGAACTCTTTCTGTAAATTCAGCAACAACACTTTCACAAAACATAGCAAAGGGAACAACTCCTGGTGGTCGTGGTGGTGCAATCTTCAACAATACTGGCGGAACGCTTACTTTGGCTTCCGGTCTTACTATAAATGGAAACTATGCAAGTAGAGCTGGCGGTGCTATTGAAGATGCTTCAGGCGGATCTTTATCACTAACAGGAATCACTTTAGAAGGTAATTCCGCAGGTTCTGATATCGGTTTAGGTTCTATGGCAAATCCTGGAAACGGAGGTGCTTTGCATTTATCTGGAACTACTTCGGTTACCATTGTGAACAGTACAATAAGAAATAACCAAGCCGCACAAGAAGGTGGAGGTCTTTGGAATAGCGCAGGAATGATGACTATAACAGGATCAACCATTTCAGGAAATATGGCTTCAGGAAATATGGCTGATGACGGTGGTGGAGGTATTTTCAATAATGGAGGATCATTAATGGTTTCTTCAACTACAATATCAAACAATACAGCAGATGGAATGGCTGGTTCTGGAGGTGGTATTTTTAGCCTTACTCCTGGAACTTTAAATATAAATGGAATTAATATTACAGGAAACACAGCCAACAGAGCTGGTGGAGGTATTGAAGTACTTTCAGCACCGGGTGAATTATACAGCTTTTCAAATGTAACTTTTCGAAATAATACTTCAACGGGAGCAACTGCGCCAGGAAATGGTGGAGCTTACCATATAAGTGGCGGTGGAAATTCTGCGTTTACAAACTGTATTGTACAAAATAACACAGCCGTTGAAGGCGGTGGACTTTGGAATGGCACTGGAATTATGACAGTTACAGGAAGTAATACAGAATTAAGCGAAAACGAAGCTACAGGAAATGATGCAAATCAAGGTGGTGGAGCTCTTTACAATGATGGTGGAACGATGAATATTGACTCGTTTGCTGATATTTTCAGCAATATAGCAACGGGAACTTCCGGTTCTGGTGGTGCTATTTTGAGTACTTCGGGAACATTGAATATCAATTCAGCAGCACTTACTTCAAACGGTGCAAACCGCGCTGGTGGAGGAATTGAAATTATTGATGGAACAGCAAACCTTGTTGATCTACAATTAATTTTTAACGATGTAAACGGAACTGCTACAGGTGGAACTCCAAACCCAGGAAATGGGGGTGGCCTTCACGTAACTGGTAATGCCGCAAACGTAACTTTAAGTGGAATTGTATTTTTGAATGCAGCCGCTTCTGAAGGTGGTGGATTGTGGAATAACGGTGGAACAATGACAGTTCAAGCTGGAGATGTAATTTTTGCAGATACTTTTATAGATTTTAATACTGCCGCAGGAGATGCTTCTGACAACGGTGGTGGTGGAGTTTTCAATAACGGAGGAACACTTATTCTTGCTCCAGGAACTCAAGTATTGCGAAATGTAGCAAGTGGAACTGCTGGTTCTGGTGGTGGAATTTTTAATCTTACTCCAGGAACATTAGTTGTTGATGGTGTTAATTTTGAAGAAAACACAGCGAATAGAGCAGGTGGTGCAATTGAATTGAATTCTGCTATGGGTGAAACTTATGCATTCAATGATGTAATAATGAATCTAAACGTAGCTAATGCACCAGCTCCAGGTAATGGAGGAGGACTTCACATTAGCGGTCCAGGAAATGTAAATTATAACGGTGGTAGTGTTACCAATAACATCGCCTTTGAAGGTGGCGGACTTTGGAATGGCTCAGGAATAATGAACGTTTCTGGAACTACAATCACAGGAAACAAAGCAACTGGTGATGCAACTGGTGGTGGTGGAATTTTCAATAATGGAGGAACTCTAAATGTTGATGCTGCTACGAATCTTACATCTAACGTTGCAATGGGAGCTACTCCCGGAGGCCGTGGTGGTGCTTTGTTCAATAATACAGGAGGAACATTGAATGTTGCAACAGGAAGTACTATTTCTGGAAACTATGCAAGTCGCGCTGGTGGTGCTATTGAAGACGCTTCAGGAAATACCTTAACATTAGATGGTGTTACTTTAAGCGGAAATTCAGCAGGTGTAAATATTGGATTGGGAACTATGGCAAATCCAGGAAATGGGGGAGCTATTCACCTTTCAGGAACTACAAATGCTGTTATTTCAAACTCTACAATTCAAAATAACAAAGCTGCCGAAGAAGGTGGTGGACTTTGGAACAGTGCTGGAATTATGACAGTTGAAGCAACCGTTTTGTCTGGAAATTCAGCAAGCGGAGCTCTAGCCGATGATGGTGGAGGCGCATTGTTCAACAACGGAGGAACTATGAATGTTCTTGCTGGAACAGAAATAACAAACAACAAAGCCGACGGAGCCGTTGGTTCTGGTGGTGGAATTCACAGCACTGGAGGTGACGTAACCGTAACCGATGCAATTATCACAACCAATATAGCAAACCGTGCTGGTGGTGGAATTGAAATTGCTGCTGGAACACTAACAATGTCAGGAACGACTTTAGATACTAACAATGCAGGTGTTGCCCCAGCAGTTGCTGCCCCCGGAAACGGTGGTGGACTTCACGTTGGTGGAACCGGAAATGCAACTATTACTGGTGGAACTGTTGACTCAAACATTGCAGCTGCCGAAGGTGGTGGTCTTTGGAATGGCGGTGGAATTATGACTGTCGATGGAGTGCCAGTTACCAATAACATCGCTAGCGGCGCAAATGCCGACAATGGTGGTGGTGGAATTTATAATGACGGTGGAACTTTGGATATTTTAGCAGGAACTTCTATTAAGAATAATATGGCCAACGGAACTTCAGGTTCTGGTGGTGGAATATTATCTACTGCAGGAACTGTAACTATCGCTGCAATTTCTATAACCCAAAACTACGCAAATCGCGCAGGAGGTGCAATTGAAGTAATTGATGGCGCCTTAAATTTAAACGGATCTATTTTAGCTTTCAATGATGTAAATGGAACTGCAGGAACTCCCAATCCAGGAAGTGGTGGTGGAATTCACATTTCAGGAGTAACAAATACAACTATTATTAATGCGACGGTTTCTGCAAATACAGCATTCAATCAAGGTGGAGGTCTTTGGAATCAAGCCGGAAGTACGATGAATGTTACAAATTCTATGGTTGATTTGAACAAAGCAATCAACGGAACAGGTGGTGGAGGAATTTACAACAATGGTGGCGATCTAAATGTTACTGATGGAACCATTCAAAGCAACCTTGCAAATGGAGTATCAGGATCTGGGGGTGGAATTTTAACTACCGATGGTACTGTTACTGTTTCAGGTACAATGATCAATGCCAATGCAGCAAACCGCGCTGGTGGAGGTTTTGAAATAGTTGCTGGAACGCTAAATATGACAAATGCTTCCTTAATTGGAAACAAAGCAGATATTGCCGCTGGTACACCAAACCCTGGAAACGGTGGTGGAGTACACGTTACGGCTGTTGCAACAGTAAATATCTCTGGAAGCACCATAACTAATAACGACGCAGCAAGCGAAGGTGGAGGTCTTTGGAACCAAGTAGGAAGTACAATGACTGTTGATGGTACTTTATTAGATAGTAATAACGCTAGAGGTAATGACGCCACAAATGGTGGTGGAGGTATCTTTAATAATGGAGGTACATTAATAGTTCAGAATACTTCAACTATATCTAACAATGTTGCAACTGGAACTGCTGGTTCTGGTGGTGGAATTCAAAATGTAGATGGAGGTTCTTTAACTGTGAACGATTCTAATATTTCGAATAATTCAGCTAAAAGAGCAGGTGGTGGTATTGAAGACAATTCTTCAGTAACTCCTGGAACTGTTACACTTTTGAATACAAACTTAGATAACAATACTGTTGGAAATGCCCCTGGAAACGGTGGTGGATTTCATATAACAGGTCCTGGAATTGCCACATTAACAAATGGTACCGTAAACGGAAATACAGCCATAGCAGAAGGTGGAGGTTTGTGGAACGGCGGCGGAACAATGACCGTTGATAATGTTACAATAGATGGAAACACCGCAAGCGGAAATGATGCAGACCAAGGTGGTGGTGGTATTTTTAATGAAGGCGGAACTTTAATAGTTCAAAACGGAACCACAATAAGCAATAACATTGCAAACGGAACTTCGGGTTCTGGAGGCGCTATTTTGAATAACCTCGGAACTTTGACGGTTACCGATTCTGAATTATCAGGAAATACGTCAATGAGAGCAGGTGGTGCTATTGAAGAAAATTCAATTGCAGGAAGCCTTCTTTCTTTAATCAATACTGATTTAATGAATAACAGCACAGCTTCCGCTCCAGGAAACGGTGGTGGACTTCACATATCTGGTGCTGGTGATTCAAACATTACTGGTGGAAACGTAAGTGGAAACACTGCATCCAGAGAAGGTGGTGGACTTTGGAACGGTGCCGGAGTTATGACAGTTGATGGAACTACAATAGATGCTAACATTGCTAGTGGACCTTTGGCCGATGATGGTGGTGCAGGAGTTTTCAACAATGGTGGTACTTTAAATGTATTAAATGCTATAATTTCGAATAACATCGCTGACGGAGCCGCTGGTTCTGGTGGTGGAATTTTTAACAATGAAGGAACTCTTACCGTTACAGATTCAGATTTAACTGGAAACACTTCAATGCGTGCCGGTGGTGCTATTGAAGAAAAATCAGTTGCAGGAAGTCTTTTGACTTTGACAAATGTTAATCTGATGAACAACAGCACAGCTTCTGCTCCTGGAAACGGAGGTGGACTTCACATTTCAGGTGCTGGAGATTCGAATATAACTGGTGGAACTGCAAGTGGAAATACTGCTTCAGCTGAAGGTGGTGCATATTGGAATGGCGCAGGAACGATGACTATTGACGGAACAACCGTTGATGGGAACAATGCAAGTGGCGTTGATGCTGATCAAGGTGGTGGAGGTATTTTTAACGAAATGGGAACATTAGTTGTTATGAATGCTACCATTTTGAATAACACGGCTGATGGAGCTTCTGGTTCTGGTGGAGGTATTTTGAATAATCTTGGTTCATTAACTGTTTCAGATTCTGATTTAACTGGAAACACGTCAATGAGAGCTGGTGGTGCGATTGAAGAAAATTCAATTGCAGGAAGTGAGTTGAATCTTACTAATGTAATTTTCACTTCAAATACAACTTCCGCAGCTCCAGGAAACGGAGGAGGACTTCACATTACTGGCGCTGGTGATTCAAACATCACAGGTGGTTCTGCAACAGGAAACATTGCTGCTGCTGAAGGTGGTGCGCTTTGGAATGGTGCTGGAATCATGACATTAGATGGAATGACGATAGATGGAAACACAGCACAAGGAGCCGCTGCCGATAACGGTGGAGGTGGAGTTTTCAATAATGGCGGAACATTAAATGTTGTAAACGGAACTTCAATCACAAACAATCTTTCAACTGGAGCTTCAGGTTCTGGTGGTGGTTTGTTGAGTACTGCGGGTGATGTTACAATTACAGATTCTTCATTGAATGGAAATTCTGCAAACAGAGCAGGTGGAGCTATTGAATTGATTGATGGTACGTTTACTTTTACAAATTCTGATATGACTAATAACGATGTAAATGGAACAGCTGGAACAGCTGCTCCAGGAAACGGTGGTGGTCTTCACGTAACTGGAAACAGTGGTTTGATTACTATTTCAGGAAGTATAGTTTCAGGAAATGAAGCTGCCCGAGAAGGTGGTGGACTATGGAACCAAAGCGGAACGGTTATGAGTATTGACTCTTCGACCATTGATGGTAATAGTTCTTTTGGAAGTGCAGCCGACGATGGTGGTGCTGGTATTTTCAACAATGGTGGAATGTTAGAAGTTCTTACTTCAACTATTTCAAACAATACATCTAGTGGTGCAACTAGTTCAGGAGGAGGAATCCACAATGCTGCAGGCGGTGATGTAACTGTTCTGAGAAGTACTATTTCCACAAATACAGCCAACGGTGCTGGTGGAGGAATTTACAACAACGGAGCAAGTTTTGATTTAAACGCTGTTACAGTTGTAATGAACGATGCTTTAGCTACAGGTGGCGGTATTGAAAGTATGACAAGTACTTCACTGAAAAACACGCTAGTTGCCGTAAACTCAGGAAGTATTGGTACAGATGTAAACGGAAATTTTGCGTCAAACAATTATAATTTAATAGGTAATGATGATGCAAACGCTTTCCCAGTGCAAGCTAATGATATTGAAGGAGTAGATCCAATAGTTGGGCCACTTCAAAATAACGGAGGTGTAACTGAAACTCACGAACTTTTATTTGGCTCATTAGCATACAATGCTGGAGATCCTACAGATTTGTTTAACGATCAAATTGAACAAGCTGTTTTTGAAGGAATTCGCGACATTGGAGCTTATGAAGCACAAACCATTTTATTATCAATTGATGATATTACGGAAGGTGGAAGCGGAATTGTAATCTATCCAAACCCATCAAGAGGTTTTGCAACAGCAAAGATTCCTGAAACTTTTGGAAACGATCTGCAAATAACGATTATTGAATTAGGTTCAGGGAAAATAGTTCGTAATTACAGAGCCACAAATGGCGAAAACGATATGGACTTCAGCAGTTATTCTAACGGAGTTTATGTTATCAAAATAGTTTCTGAAATTTCAAGTTCAACTCATAGGTTGATTTTGGCGAAATAATTCTCCGGAAATAATTCTAAATGCTAAAACCTCTTCTTCGGAAGGGGTTTTTTTATATCCGTTCCCGAAAATTAAAGCTGTGAACATATCCCAAACTAATCTCAGAGAAATCAGCTTGCCCGGCATTTGAATTTATGTGAGCACCGACGTAAAAATTGTTTTTAGGTTTTTTCTCTAAACCTAACAGATAATATTTTAATCCCAACCGTCCTGAAATGAGTTGTTTTATTTTATAGGGTCTATTATATTCCCCCATTACCCAATCAGCTGGAATTTCTTTTGGAGTGTTTTCCCAGCCAGTATTTATACGCCAATCAAGTTTATACGCTGGTTTGTGAAGATTTAAACCGATTTGTAAATCAATGCTAACGTGGTTCATTAGCACTTCAGCATTAAAATTAACGCCAAGATTTGTGGAATAATAAACTGGCGCACTTTTGAAATAATCAAACTCCTTTCCATTTCGCACCATCCATTCCTTTCCTTTTATATAATCGTAATAATGATCGTAATATCGAAAGTAAAATCCAAAGCCAATTTTTAAGGTATTGTTATAAACCTTGCCATATTCCCCTGAAATACTGTAAACTCCTTTGGTTTTGTTAAATGCTGTGGAAAACGAATTTTGCCCTAATCCCGCGCGTGCTGAAAAGTATGTAAAAACACTTTTTGGTGGTTCAGTAAGAGCTACGCTATCTTTTATTTCTCGATTATTTTGAGGATTTTTAATAGCTGTCGATAAACTTAACAAATATGAATTATAGCCCTTGTTATGCAAACGAGTGTGCCCATTGGAATGATGAGAATAACCAACTCCCAAACGCAAATCTATATTTTTCGTGGAAAGAAATTGGTAATATAAGTAAGTTCTAGTCGCCCAAGTAATGTGCGTAGTTACAGCTTGATTTCTTGGGTTTGTTTTAGCATTATATGTTTTGGTAACGAATGAAGCCCCCATTCCAGCGAGTATACTGAATCTGTTACTTCTAAACGCTTTAAATTCTATAAAAGGCATAAGCGAAAAAGCCAGCCCCAAGCTATCTATATTTCCAAAATCTGTAATCCCAAAAGAATACCCTGTTTTTGGGCTTTTTAATCGCATCGCCCATTCCTGTTTGTTTGAGGATTGATACCTTCCAATATTAAAAATAAGCTGCTTTTGAGGTTTTGTCTGTGGAAAATTAACGTTGGCTTCTAGTGTTTTTCCAATCAGAATTTCAGGATTGAAGAGAAGCGCATCTTCCACCCAATTTATAGTTTGACCTTGTGAAAGTAACGTACACAGCATAAATAAAGAACCAAAAAGTAATTTCATTTGGTTCAGTAATTGTCAATATGCATACTATTTATAAAAGTTTAAATTCATTCTTTTCACTATCTATCACGTTTTTTAAATCTGTGAACATAACCAATACTAAGCTCTGTAAAATCTGCTTGACCCAAGTTAGAGTTGAGGTTAGCACCCAAGTAAATATTATTTTTGGGCGCGTTTTCCATTCCAATTAAATAATATTTTATACCCAATCGTGTAGAAATGCGGTTCTTCTTTTTATAACTTGAATCTAGTTCGCCAAGCATCCAATAATCTGGAATATCTTTTGGAGTATTGTCCCAGCCTTCATTTATGCGCCACTCCATTTTGTAAGCAGGTTTGTGAAAGTTATAGCCCACTTGCAAATCAATACCAACGTGGTTCAAAAACACTTCGCCGTGAAGACTAACTCCAAAATTGGTAGCGTTGGACCACGGATTCTCCTTAAAATAATCAAACTCTCTTTCGTCCTGAACTAAGGATTCATTTCTTTTAATATAATCGTAGTAATGCTGGTAAAATCGGTAATAAAACCCAAGTCCAACTTTAAAAGTATTGTTGTAAACCCGTCCGTATTCCCCGGCAATGGTGTAAACATTTTTTCGATCGTTGAATGCCAGGGCAAATACATTTTGCCCAAGTCCGCCGCGAATTGCATAATAATCGTAAACTGTTCTTTTATACTGCGGAATCGTTCCATCTGAAACAATTTCGGCACGTTTTAAAGGATTTTTTATATCTGCGGAAACACTTACCAAAAATGAATTATAACCCTGGTTCAGCAAATGCGTATGACCATTAGAATGGTGCGAATAACCCAAACCAGCTCGCCAATCGATATTTTTTGTT
Source organism: Aequorivita sublithincola DSM 14238 (assembly GCF_000265385.1). Lineage (NCBI taxonomy): Bacteria > Pseudomonadati > Bacteroidota > Flavobacteriia > Flavobacteriales > Flavobacteriaceae > Aequorivita > Aequorivita sublithincola. Next base: position 3,090,085 of record NC_018013.1, on the reverse strand, counting down.
GAAAGAAATTGGTAATAGAGATAGGTTCTAAAGGCCCAAGTTACATCTGTAGTTACCGCTTGGTTTCTTGGATTCGATATTTCGTCATATTTTTTGGTAAAATAGGAAGCGCCCAACCCCGACAATACTTTCCAACGATGGCTTCCAAAAGCTTGAAATTCAATAAAAGGCATTGCGGTAATACCGAGTCCCAAACTGTCCAAACTTCCAAAATCGGTGACACCAATGGTAAGTCCGGTTTTTGGTCCTTTCAAACGCTGCGCCCATTCCTGTGGATTGTTGGTGTGATAACGACCAATATTAAAAAGAAGTTGCTTTTGAAGTTTCGTTTCAGGAAAGCCTCCATTAGCCTCCATCGTTTTACCTAAAAGAATTTCAGGAGTAAATGTAAGCGCGCTTTTTTTCCACTCTCGCTCTGACTGGGCAAAACTTAAAAACGACACAAAAAGAAAGAAAATGGTTAGTTGTTTTTTCATTTGGTGTTGCAAGTAACAATTTCCCTGTTAATTTTAAAAATTTTAACACTACATTCGTAAGGCAAACGCATAAATTTATTTTTATGATTGTTGCCACGAATTCACGAATGTTTAATTTTTTAATTGAAAAACCAATGGTTTTTCTGGACTCGTGAATTCGTGGCGAAAAATAACGTAACACCCTTTTTAGCTAAATATGATTTTGACTTGTCTACATTTATTATAAACTTTTAAAAACTAAACTTGGAAAAAGTAGATAAATTTATTGCAGCAATGGCCTCCGTAGCTTGGGGTTTACCGCTTTTGATACTTTTGATTGGCGGTGGATTGTATCTTTTAATCCGAATTAAATTTTTACCTTTTCGTTATTTAGGTCACGCCCTTGCAGTACTTCGCGGAAAATATGATAACGAAAGCGATGCTGGCGAAATCACACACTTTCAAGCTTTAACCACCGCGCTTTCAGCGACAGTTGGAATGGGGAATATTGCGGGAGTAGCCGTAGCCATAGCCATTGGTGGTCCAGGCGCCGTTTTTTGGATGTGGGTGAGCGCCGTTATTGGAATGTCTACCAAGTTTTTCACAGCAACTTTAGCAATTCTTTACAGAGGAAAAGATTCCGAAGGAAAAATTCAGGGTGGACCAATGTATTTTATAACCGAAGGCTTGGGCAAAAAATGGATGCCTTTGGCAATTATGTTTAGTGTTGCTGGATTGGTGGGTGCTTTACCAGTTTTCAATGTAAACCAACTTACGCAGGCAATAAACGATATACTTCTAAAACCGGCTGGAATGTACTACGGTTTTAAAACAGATTTAGTAATCGGTTTGATTTTAGCTGTAATCACATCAATAGTTATTTTGGGCGGTTTGGGACGCATTAGTAAAACGGCTTCCAAAATGGTTCCTGGAATGGTGGCGCTTTATTTCGTTTTGGTTTTGATTATATTAGGAACTCATATTGATGTAGTTCCAAAATATCTGGGAATGATTTTTACAGATGCTTTCTCCGCAAATTTTTATAAAGGTGATGCTTTCTTAGGCGGTGCAATTGGCGGAATAATTCTTTTGGGAATTCGTCGTGGTGCTTTTTCCAACGAAGCGGGGATAGGCACGGCGCCTATGGCTCACGGCGCAGCAAAAACTAACGAACCTATTCGTGAAGGGCTTGTGGCAATGTTGGGGCCAGCAATTGATACTTTGATAATTTGTACGCTCACGGCTTTGGCAATTTTGGTTACGGGCGTTTGGCAAAGTAGCGATGCAAATGGTGTGAGCTTGACAGCTTCAGCTTTTGAGGAAAGTATTCCAGTGTATGGAAAATATGGCTTATTGGTTTGTATCGCCGTTTTCAGTATTTCTTCGTTGTTTTCCTATTCGTATTACGGCAGTAAGTGTATGTCGTTTCTATTTGGCGCAAAAAACAAAGGAATCTATAATTATTTTTATATCGCCAGTATTATTGTTGGAGCAACAACTTCACTTAGTATGATGATTAATTTGATAGATACTTTCTTTGCGCTAATGGCCATTCCTACGATGACAGCGACCATTCTTTTAGCACCAAAAGTTATAAAGGAAGCGAAGATTTATTTTGAAAAGTTGAAGAGAGAGAAATTATAGATGGAAATAAAAATTCTCATTAAACCTTCACTAGAGTTGAGTTTAATGTACCTGCGTTGCCAAAAAATCTGTAATATTTTAGCTAAATAAGGTATGTTGAAATTCTCCTTAAGCTTAAAACCCAAAGGCTGTGCGGTACCAATTGCAATGTCTGATTAACTCGAAAAGTCGTCATAAATTTCAAACCTGACACCCCAATATTTTAGGAAGCTAATGAGAAGAAACAATCCAAAGAAAAAGGTGCTGAATAACAGAGAATGCTAGATTTTTAGGCGAACATAACAAAAAACAAACCTTTACAATTCAAGAATTGTAAAGGTTTGTTATTAAAAAGAAACGAATTTTTTATTAATCGAAATAACTGAAAGTTTCTCCGTCTTTTATGTTTAAAAGCGTTTCATAAATAAGTTTTATTACATTTTCCACATCATCACGATGAACCATTTCCACAGTAGTGTGCATATATCTTAATGGTAGCGAAATTAAGGCGCTTGCTACGCCACCGTTACTATAAGCAAAAGCATCTGTATCCGTACCAGTAGCTCTAGAAAGTGCCGCTCTTTGGAATGGAATCAGTTTCTTTTCAGCAGTATTAACTATCAAATCGCGAAGTTTTTGTTGTACTGCTGGAGCGTAGGCAATTACAGGGCCACAGCCAATTTCTGCCAGTCCTTGTTTCTTTTTATCAATCATTGGCGTTGTGGTATCGTGGGTAACGTCCGTAACGATTGCAACGTTTGGCTTTATGCGTTCGGCAATCATTTCGGCACCACGAAGTCCGATTTCTTCTTGAACCGAATTCGTAATATAAAGTCCAAAAGGAAGTTTTGTTTTGTTTTCGTGAAGCAATCGTGCAACTTCAGCAATCATAAACCCACCCATTCTGTTGTCTAATGCTCGGCACACAAATTTATCACCGTTCAAAATATGGAATTGATCTGGATAGGTAATTACACAACCCACGTGTATGCCCATTTTTTCCACTTCTTCTTTATCCTTCGCGCCCACATCTATAAAAATGTTATCGGGTTTTGGAGCTTCTTCCTTTGCTTTATTACGGGTGTGAATCGCCGGCCATCCAAAAACACCTTTTATAATACCATTTTTGGTATGAATATTCACAATTTTTGAAGGAGCAATTTGGTGATCGCTTCCTCCGTTTCTAATAACGTAAAGCAGTCCGCTGTCGCAGATATAGTTTACGTACCAGGAAATTTCATCTGCGTGACCTTCAATTACAACCTTAAATTTGGCTTTGGGATTTATAACACCTACTGCGGTTCCGTAGGTATCTGTGAAAAACTCATCAACGTAAGGCTTCAGATAATTCATCCACAATTTTTGTCCGTCCCATTCGTAGCCAGTAGGAGAGGCGTTGTTTAAGTATTCTTCTAAAAATTTAAGGGAATTGTCAGTCAGAATTGAAGTAGTCATAAATTATTTATTTTGAAAAGATATATGTTCGGTAAAATTAGCAATTTCTTATTAAGCCTAACAAGGCAATTTGCTTATTTTTGGAACGTTTTTTGGATAATGGATAACTTTCTTTAAATAAATCATTTTAATGAAACATCCACAATTATTTTTTAAGAAAGTAACCAGATCACTATGATGTTCCGTTTGAACTTTAGAAAACAAATAGTAGCCTAATGAAAATTATCATACCTATATATATAGGCGTCTTACTATTTAGTAGCGCCGCAATTTATGGTCAAGTAGAAACTGGATCTTTGGAAAAGCAAAAAGACTCCACCCAAATTATGTATTATATTGTTGAAGGCGATACCATTGCGCGCGAAATGATAAATCTGGACGAAGTTTATTTGATGAAGAAAGTAAAGTTTATGACGGAAGAGGATCAGCGCCGTTATTTAATACTTCGCCGAAAAACCCGTAAAGTTTATCCATACGCCAAACTTGCTGCTGAAAGATTGACGACAATGACCGAAAGATTGAAAACCATAGAGAAGAATAGTGATAAAAGAAGATATACCAAATTAGTACAAAACTATATTGAAGGAGAATTTTCTGAAAAGCTGAAAAAGTTAACCCATACTGAAGGTCAAATATTAGTAAAACTTATAGATAGGCAAACTGGTCGCACAACTTATGACTTGGTAAAGGAACTACGTACTGGTTGGCGCGCCTTTTGGTACAACACTACCGCCAGTCTTTTTGAAATTTCATTGAAAGAAGAATACAAACCTTTTGAGGTGATAGAAGACTATTTAATAGAGGATATCCTTGAAAGATCCTTTCGTGACAACATTCTTGAGCGTCAAGCGCCTGCATCTCCAATTAATTATTTAGACTTAGTTGCCCGTTGGAATAAGAAACGTGTTAATAACTAAGTTCGAATTCTATTGCAGAGTAGTTCAAAACATGGTATGTTTGTAGTTCGCTCTTTTATTTTCTAGAATATTTATTGAAATGCTTAATATACTGTAGGCTTAGCTTTACTCATTGCTTAGTCAAAAAGTAAAAGCTGCTTTAAATATTTTTTTCAGCTTATTTTACTGGTAATAAAGCAACTCACTTTGATTTTTTTAGTGTTGATAACATCCAACGAAAAAAACTTCAAATTAAGTTTGTTGGAATAGAAAAGGGTTCTATATTTGCACCCGCTTAGAATACGAGCTATGGTTTGTAGGGAAGCGAAAAAGTTCTTTTAAAATTATTTTCAATTATTTTCACAAAAAGTATTGTGGGATTAAAAAAGAGTTTTATATTTGCACCCGCTTAGCGATAGGCGCGTTCATAAAAATGGTGAAATGGTAGTGATAGAAGCGGTTCGAGTCCGTAGCACCGACAAATTGACTCTCTGTATTAGTATAGGGAAAAGTTCATTGAGATATTGAAATTGACAGCGTAGATTAACATTCGAAAGAATGTTGATCAACAAAGAAACTAAACTAAGTAAGATTTTCTGAGATTTTTTTGAGGGAGTCGAGCTCTTACTGAAGTATGGTCGCAATATTATTGAAGATTATACGATGAAGAGTTTGATCCTGGCTCAGGATGAACGCTAGCGGCAGGCCTAACACATGCAAGTCGAGGGGTAGAAAGTGCTTGCACTTTTGAGACCGGCGCACGGGTGAGTAACGCGTATGCAATCTACCTTATACAGGGGAATAGCCCAGGGAAACTTGGATTAATGCCCCATAGTCTATATTGAGAGCATTTGATATATAGTAAAGATTTATCGGTATAAGATGAGCATGCGTACCATTAGCTAGTTGGTGTGGTAACGGCACACCAAGGCAACGATGGTTAGGGGCCCTGAGAGGGGGATCCCCCACACTGGTACTGAGACACGGACCAGACTCCTACGGGAGGCAGCAGTGAGGAATATTGGACAATGGGCGAGAGCCTGATCCAGCCATGCCGCGTGCAGGAAGACTGCCCTATGGGTTGTAAACTGCTTTTTTACGGGAAGAAACACCGCTACGTGTAGCGGCTTGACGGTACCGTACGAATAAGGATCGGCTAACTCCGTGCCAGCAGCCGCGGTAATACGGAGGATCCAAGCGTTATCCGGAATCATTGGGTTTAAAGGGTCCGTAGGCGGACGTCTAAGTCAGTGGTGAAATTCTGCAGCTCAACTGTAGAACTGCCATTGATACTGGTCGTCTTGAATCGTTGTGAAGTGGCTAGAATATGTGGTGTAGCGGTGAAATGCTTAGATATCACATAGAATACCGATTGCGAAGGCAGGTCACTAACAACGTATTGACGCTGATGGACGAAAGCGTGGGGAGCGAACAGGATTAGATACCCTGGTAGTCCACGCCGTAAACGATGGATACTAGCTGTCCGGCACACATTGGTGTGCTGGGTGGCCAAGCGAAAGTGATAAGTATCCCACCTGGGGAGTACGTTCGCAAGAATGAAACTCAAAGGAATTGACGGGGGCCCGCACAAGCGGTGGAGCATGTGGTTTAATTCGATGATACGCGAGGAACCTTACCAGGGCTTAAATGTAGTCTGACAGGATTGGAAACAGTCTTTTCTTCGGACAGATTACAAGGTGCTGCATGGTTGTCGTCAGCTCGTGCCGTGAGGTGTCAGGTTAAGTCCTATAACGAGCGCAACCCCTGTTGTTAGTTGCCAGCGAGTCATGTCGGGAACTCTAACAAGACTGCCAGTGCAAACTGTGAGGAAGGTGGGGATGACGTCAAATCATCACGGCCCTTACGTCCTGGGCCACACACGTGCTACAATGGCAGGTACAATGGGCAGCCACTGCGTGAGCAGGAGCGAATCCACAAAACCTGTCTCAGTTCGGATCGGAGTCTGCAACTCGACTCCGTGAAGCTGGAATCGCTAGTAATCGGATATCAGCCATGATCCGGTGAATACGTTCCCGGGCCTTGTACACACCGCCCGTCAAGCCATGGAAGCTGGAAGCACCTGAAGTCCGTCACCGCAAGGAGCGGCCTAGGGTGAAGCTGGTAACTAGGGCTAAGTCGTAACAAGGTAGCCGTACCGGAAGGTGCGGCTGGAACACCTCCTTTCTAGAGAAAGACGACCGAATATTCAACAAAGAGAAGACTCTTATAAAGGATTAAAGGAGTCTTGCTTGGTTTAGCTGTCAATTTTATAATATTATGGTCAACAGGTTAAGTCTTCGGTATATCAAAACTGATTACTGAACACTGAACATTGGAGACTTTCACAGAGTCCCATAGCTCAGCTGGTTAGAGCGCTACACTGATAATGTAGAGGTCGGCAGTTCGAGTCTGCCTGGGACTACAAAAGAATGAATAAGGAATAATGTCGAATGAATAATAGCAGTATTATACATTAATCATTACACTTTAAACATTCAAAACACGTTCATTAAATACATATTGAAGGAAATTTTAGAAGTTGGGTTTGTTGCGAGTTTAAATACTCATAACTCATAACTAATAACTCATAACTAAAGAAATGGGGGATTAGCTCAGCTGGCTAGAGCGCCTGCCTTGCACGCAGGAGGTCATCGGTTCGACTCCGATATTCTCCACCACGGACAGAATCCAACATACGAGTACCAAAGAGTTATTTCATAATACTTGCGGTGAATATTGCGGAGGTCCAGACAGTTCATTGACATATTGGAAACAAAGAATACGAGAAAAGTAATAATTAAAGAAGTACGCAGTACGAAGTAATTAGTACGCAGTTTTTAAACTGAATACTGACCACTGAATACTGAATACTGAAAATTTGAATAACTCATTAAAAGAGCAAAAAGTACAATAAGCAAAATAAGGGCGTATGGGGAATGCCTAGGCTCTCAGAGGCGAAGAAGGACGTGATAAGCTGCGAAAAGCTGCGGGGATTGGCACATACAAATTGATCCGCAGGTATCCGAATGGGGCAACCCAGTACATTGAAGATGTATTATCCGCAAGGAGGCAAACCCGGGGAACTGAAACATCTAAGTACCCGGAGGAAGAGAAAACAATAGTGATTCCGATAGTAGCGGCGAGCGAAATCGGATT